>JAEYOT010000247.1 GCA_023411445.1 Pseudomonadota bacterium | reverse complement strand
GCTCACCGCACCGCCGGTCCGAACAGCGCAGGTGTGACGCCAACCGGCGGCGAGCCTGATGGCGTTGGTGATTCCGCTCACGACCGCCGGCACGCGCACGGTCGCGGTGGCCTCGCCCGTGCCGAGCATGCTCCCGGCGTTGAGGCCCCAGCAGTACACCGAGCCACCGCTCAGCGCGCAGGAGTGCGCGTCACCGGCCGTCACGTCCGTCGCGTTCGTGACACCTGTGACAGCGCCCGGCGTACCTCGCGCTGAGCTCGAATTGTTGCCGAGCTGGTAGTTCGTGCCCTCGCCCCAGCACGCGACCGTGCCGGTCGCCTGCACGGCGCAAGCGTGTCGACCGCCTGCGGCGATGGCGACGGCGCCGGTCAGGACGAGCGCGGGGGAGGCTTGTGTGCCACCGACGCTGCCATTGCCAGTCTGCCCGCTGGTGTTGTCGCCCCAGCAGTAGACAGAGCTGCCGGCCAGAGCGCACGAGAAGTTGTCGCCGAGAGCGAGCTCGGTGGCGCCCGTCACCGACGAGACGCTCACTGGGGAGGCGCTGCTCGTGCTGGCGCCGTTGCCCAGCTGTCCCTCGACTCCGCGACCCCAGCAGCTGATGACGCCACCGGCGCCGATGGCGCAGCTGTGCGAACGTCCAGCGGCGGCGCGCGTTACAGCCGAAAGCCCGGGCACGGCGACAGGGGCTAGCTGGGTCGCCACGCCACCTGGCCCGACCTGGCCGGACGTATTGTCGCCCCAGCAGAAGACGTTGCCGTTGGAGACCAGGCAGGCGTGAGCGCTGCCGGCGGCGACATAACTGGCGCTGGAGCAAGGTCCGCAGCTGCCGCCGCAGTTCAGCTCAGTCTCGTCGCCATCGAGCACGCCGTTGGTGCAATGCGCAGGGACGCACACGTCACTGCCCGCGGGGAATCCGAAGCGAGGACCGATGTCGTTCGCGCACACCAAGCCGGTGGCGCACTCGGCGTTCGAATCGCAGTCGCCCTCACCGATCTGACAGGCGCAGGTGGTGCAGTAGTTCTCGTCGCCCGGGCTGCCCGTGCAGACAGCGGCCGGATCGCAGACGCCCTGCGTGCCGCAGGACCCGCCGCAATCGACGGCCGTCTCGTCGCCGTCCTGGACGCCGTTGCCACAGTGGCTGGGCGCGCAGACGTCAGTCGACGTGCCGAGGCCGAACTTGCCGCCGTTGTTGTTGATGCAGACCAACCCTGGTCCGCACTCGGAGTTCGTGTCGCAGTCGCCTTGGCCGACCTGGCAAAGGCACGTGGTGCAAAAGTTCTCGTCGCCGTTGCTGCCGGTGCAGACCGGCATCGCCGAGCAGACGCCCTGCGTGCCGCAAGAGCCGCCGCAATCCACGGCCGTTTCGTCGCCGTCCTGCACACCGTTCTGACAGTGGCTCGGCACGCAGACGTCCGTCGCCGAGCTCAGGCCGAACTTACCGCCGTTGTCGTTCCCGCAGATGAGGCCGGAGGCGCACTCGGAGTTGGTGTCGCAGTCGCCCTCGCCTACGGCGCAAGGGCAGGTGGTGCAGTAGTCGTCGCCACCCAGAGGCCCGGTGCACATGGCTGCGGGAGCGCAGGGGCCGAGCGAGCCGCAGTTGCCGCCGCAATCCACCGTGGTCTCACCCGGGTCCAGGATCCCGTTTTGACAGGTGTTGGGAATGCAGATGTCCAAATTGGACTTGAACCCCCACTTGGCGCCGTTGTCGACGCCGCAGCGCATGGTGAAGCCCGGCGCGAAGCATTGAGTATGCTTGTCGCAGTCACCTTCACCGATGCCACAGCGGTTGGCTGCGTCGTCGCAAAAATCATCGGCGCCGTTTACCCCAAGGGGTTTCGGCAGGCTTTGCCGATGCTCGCCGAGCTCCTCGTTATAGAAGGGGTCCACGTCCTCAGAGCAGGCGATGCTCAAGAGGGGACCGGTCGTCAGCAGACCGAGGCAGAGCAGGCGCGACAGATTCATGGTTATTGGGGCCCTCAATGTATGGAATCGAAGCCTGGAAGGGTACTCGCTAATTGCGTCACTTCAAGACGTTGATGACACGATCGTTGCCATTACGCCTCGCACGGCGGCTGCCTTAAGGACTCCCTCAACAAATGGTTAGGAGACCCGCAGAAAGCTCTTGGCCAACGACTTGCGACGTCCGTGAGGATCCATCTACACGTCGGGAACAATTCGTTGCACAAGGGTCCGCCGGAGATCAGATCCCGCCTTTCTTGGTGCGGTTGGTAGATCGACCGGTGTTCCGTTGTGGGTGGATTCCGCACAGCGGCAGCAGTTATCGTTTGAATCCTCAATGAAAACCGGGCAACAGATGTGCGGTCTATGACGGGATTACCTCACCATCCAGCGGCTGATGGGGCAGCGCAGGATAGCACGCTGCGGCTCCTCGCGCTCTGGCACACCGTCCGAAAGAACTGGATCCCAATCCTTGCCGTGCTCGTGTGCGCGATCTTGATCGCCGGTCTCTACACGACCCGCCAAGAGCGCATCTTTCGTTCTTCGGCGGTCATAGAGATCGACCCCAACCCGCCGCGCCCGCTCGGAACGCAGGTGCAAAACGTCGTCGATGTGGGTGCGGGCTCGTACTGGACCAACCGCGAGTACTACGAGACTCAGCTGAAGGTGATCCAGGGGCGGTCCTTGGCGGAGGAAGTAGTCCGACGTCTCCGGCTCGAGCGTGACGCCGGCTTCTTGGCAAATACGATCAAGAAGGACGTCAAACGGGGGCCGCTCACGGTCGAGGCTACGGCTGGCGTGCTCCAAGGGAGACTCTTCGTCGAGCCCGTGAAGAACAGCCGGCTCGTCCAGGTCAGTATCGAAGACGCCGACCCTAAGCGAGCCATGCGCGTGCTCAACGAGCTCCTCAACACGTACCTGGAGCGAAACCTAGAGACCGCAATGGACTCAGCCAACGCCACCGCTTCGTGGCTGGCTGACCAGCTCGGCAAGCTGAAGTCCGAGCTGGAGCAACGCGAGCTGGAGCTGCACGAGTACAAGCGCGACAAGCAAATCCTGTCCGTCTCGTTGGACGAGCAGTCGAACATGCTGCGCGCGGAGATGACGCAGCTCAACGAGCGCCTCACGACGGTTCGCACCCAGATCCAAGCGCTGCAGGCGCGAAACGCCGAGCTGCAGCAGGTGATCGTGAGCGATCCTGCGAACGTTCCGGCCTCCGAGCTGTTACAGAACGCCACGTTGCAAGCGATGCGGACCCGCTACTTGAGCGCGCGGACCGAGCGCGAGCGGCTGCTGGCCAGTGGCAAGGGGGTGGAGCATCCCAGCGTGCGTGCGGTCGAGGCGGACGTCACGACCGCCAAGGACGCGCTCCTCGGTGAGGTGCGTAACCTCCAAGAGGCTGTCGCGCGCGACCTCAAGATCGCCAAGAAGGAGGCGGAAGGCCTCTCGAGCCTGTTCAAGCAAGCCGAGCAACGCGGCCTCGATCTGGGACTACTGGAGATAGAGTACCGGCGGCTGGAGCGTGACAAGAGCAACACCGAGCGCCTGTACACGATCGTCATGGAGCGCAACAAAGACGGGGACATCACGCGTCTCGCGCGCTTCAACAACTTGCGCATCGTGGACAAGCCGACCACCCCGCGCGGCCCAGTGCGACCCAACCTGAGCACGAATCTGGCGGTCGGCGGTGTAGTGGGGTTGCTCCTGGCCTTCGGCCTCGTCTTCGCTCGCGACGCTTTGGATCGCAGTATCCGCTCGCCCGAGCACCTCGAAGCGCTAGGCGTGACCTTCCTTGGCCTTCTCCCGACTTCCAGCACGACTCCGCTGGATCCCGCTGAGGTCAGCAAGAAGCGACGACGTCGCGATCGAACGTCCAAGAACAAGGATGACCAGCCTCCTCCCGAGCTGACGGTGCACACTGCGCCACGCAGCGGCTTGGCGGAGGCGTCGCGCGCGGTGCGGACCAACATCCGCTTCATGTCACCGGACAAGCCGTACAAGACCTTGCTGGTCACCAGCGCCGCGCCTTCCGAAGGGAAGACGACGGTCGCGTGCTGTCTCGCGATCGCGATGGCGCAAGCGGGGGATCGCGTGCTGCTGATCGACTGTGATCTGCGGCGTCCGCGCATCCATCGGGTGTTCGGGCGTGGCAACTCCGAGGGCGTCACCACGCTGCTGCTCGATCCGGAAGATTTCGACGCCTCGCGTCTGGCGACGTCGATCCCAAACCTAAGCGTGCTCTCTTCCGGCCCGCAGGCGCCGAACCCGGCTGAGCTGATCAACAGTGAACGCTTTGCCGTCGTGTTCAAGTCGCTCACGGAGCACTACGACCGCATCATCATCGACAGCCCGCCGATCGCTCCGGTGACGGACGCGGCCATCCTCTCCACGCGCGTCGACGCGACGGTGCTGGTGGTCCGCGCTTCCGTGACGTCGCGGGAGATCGCTCGGCGAGCGCTGCGCACGCTGTCGGACGTGGGAGCCCCGGTCGCTGGCGCCATCTTGAACGCCGTGGCTGTCGAGGGACGCCGCGGTTACTATTACTACTATCAGTATTCTTACGGCTACGGTGAGGCCGACGCACCCGCCGCGCAGACCTGAGGCTTCGCATGAGTCGGACTATCGCGAAGACACTGCAGACGGTAACGGATTGGTCGGTCCTGACCCTGGCCTACGCTTTGGCCTTCTTGATCCGCTTCGATTGGCAGCTGCCGGGAGTGATGATCGAGCGTCTGCTCACGACCTTGCCGGTCGTGATCGTGCTGCAGTACGCGGCGCTGGTCTCGTTTGGTATCCCGCGCTTTGCGTGGAGCTACGTGGGTCTGCGCGAGACGACGCGGATCTTCATCGCCATCACGACGGCATCCAGCGTCCTAGCAGTGATCCGCCTGGCGGTGGGCTGGGTGACGCGCGGCGATGCGCTGCTGCAGCCGACGTTCATCCCGCTCGGCGTCGTAGCGATCGACTTCGTGCTCGCGTTCCTAGGCGTCGTGGGAGTCCGCGTGGTGCGCCGCTTGGTGGTGGAGAGCAACGTGGTGAAGCAGCGCCGCCGCGCCTCGCGCCGAGCACGCGCCATCCGGACGCTTATCGTCGGCGCCGGCCAAGCCGGGCTGCTCGTTGCGCGCGAGGTGGCGTCTCGTCCGGACTTGGGCTTCAGCGTGGTTGGGTACGTGGACGATGACCCGCTGAAGAAGGGCACGGCGGTCTACGGCTTGACCGTGCTCGGCTCCACCGACCAAATCGCCGAGGTCTGCGTGGCGACGCAGGCCACACAGGTGCTGATAGCGATCCCGCAAGCGCCCGGCACGGTCGTGCGGCGCATCCTCAACGAATGTGAGCGGGTCAAGGTGCACGCCAAGGTGCTGCCGGGCCTGTATGAAATGGTGGACGGCAGCGTCAACCTGTCGCGCATGCGCGACGTGGCCATCGAAGATCTGCTGCGGCGCGCGCCCGTGACGCTGGAGGAAGGGCTGATCGGCGAGGTGCTGCGCGGCCGCGTCGTCATGGTTAGCGGCGCCGGCGGCAGTATCGGCTCGGAGCTGTGCCGCCAGGTGATGCGCTTCGCTCCGCGCAAGCTGATCCTGCTCGAGCGAGCCGAGAATAACCTGTTCCAGATCCATCGCGAGCTCGGCGCCCTGAAGTCCGAGGTGGAGCTGGTCCCGGCGCTGGCGGATGTCTGTGATCGGCAGCGCGTGGATGCGCTGCTGCGAGCGCACTGTCCGCACGTGCTCCTGCACGCAGCCGCGCACAAGCACGTGCCGTTGATGGAGTGGAACCCATGCGAAGCGATCAAGAACAACGTGGTCGGCACGCGCATTCTGGCAGAGTCCGCGGCGCGGCATGACGTCGACACATTCGTGATGATCTCGACGGACAAGGCCGTCAACCCGACCTCCGTGATGGGCGCGACGAAGCGTATCGCCGAGTGCTTCGTGCAAGCCATGTCCAGCCGCAGCAAGACGCGCTTCGCGGCCGTGCGTTTCGGGAACGTCCTAGGCAGCGCCGGCAGCGTCGTGCCGATTTTTCGTGAGCAGATCGAGCGCGGCGGTCCTGTGACCGTTACCGATCCGGAGATGCGGCGCTATTTCATGACCATCCCAGAGGCCAGCCAGCTGGTGCTACAGGCCGCGGCGATGGGGCAGGGCGGGGAGATTTTCATCCTGGACATGGGGGAGCCCGTCAAGGTGCTGGATCTGGCCAAGGACTTGATTCGCCTCTCTGGCTACAAGCACGACGAAATCGAGATTGTCTTCAGCGGCGTTCGACCGGGCGAGAAGCTGTTCGAGGAGCTGGCGCTCGATGAAGAGCAAGCCGCGCGGACCCGTCACCCCAAGGTGTTCATCGGCAGGCTTCGTCCGCTGCCGTTCGAGGAGCTGGCGGCGCAGATCGACGCGCTTGTCCGCGTAGCCGTGGCAGGCGACGAGCGTGCCGCACGACAGGGGCTCGAGTGCTTGGTGCCGGAGTACCGAGCGTCAAGCGCCAAGGTGGCCGTAGCCCGCCCTGCACCCAGCGCCGTGCCTGTATCGGCCGAAGGCCTCGTGCCTAGCCTGGCCGAAGGGTGACTGATGTCTGGTAACCCGCGGGTTTACCTGTCGCCGCCGTGCGTCGACGATACTGAGCGCGCGCTTTTGGTGGAGTCGTTCGACTCCGGCTGGATCGCCCCGTTGGGGCCCCACGTGGACGGTTTCGAGCGTGAGTTCGCGGCTTACCACGGCGTGGGCGACGCGGCGGCACTGGCGAGCGGCACAGCGGCTCTACACCTCGCACTGCACCTGATCGGCGTGGAGGCGGGCGATGAGGTTCTGGTCTCGTCGCTGACCTTCGTCGCGACTGCCAACGCGATCCGCTACTGCCAAGGAACGCCCGTCTTCGTGGACTCCGAGCGGGAGAGCTGGAACCTGGATCCGGGCCTCGTGGAGGAAGAGCTGCGCGCCGCCGTGCGCCGCGGGAAGCTGCCCAAAGCGGTCGTGGCGGTAGACGTACTGGGCCAATGCGCCAACTACCCGGCGCTGCGCCGCCTCTGCGACGAGTACGAGGTGCCGCTGGTGGAGGACGCCGCCGAGGCGCTGGGAGCGAGCTGTGGCTCGGCCAAGGCCGGAACCTGGGGCGATTTCGGCATCTTCTCGTTCAACGGCAACAAGATCGTCACCACCAGCGGCGGCGGAATGTTGATCGCGCGCGACCCCGCCGTGCCCCAACGCGTGCGGTACCTAGCGGCGCAGGCTCGCATGCCCACGGTTCACTACGAGCACGAGGAGGTCGGCTTCAACTACCGATTGAGCGGCCTGCTGGCCGCTGTAGGGCGAGCACAGCTCAAGAAGCTGGATGGCTTCGTGGCTCGCCGCCGCGAGATTTTCGTGCGCTACTTGGAAGAGCTCGGCGCCGCGCCGGGCGTCGGTTTCATGCCGGAGGCGCCGTTCGGTCGGAGCACCCGGTGGCTGACTTGTATGACCTTAGGCCCAGAAGCTCACGCTGACGTGCCGAGCGTCATCGCGGCGCTCGGTCGCCAGAACATCGAGGCCAGGCCGGTGTGGAAGCCGTTGCACCTGCAGCCCCTGTTTCGTGGGGCTCGCACGCTCGGCGGCTCGATCGCCGAAGGCATCTTCCAATGCGGCGTCTGTCTGCCGAGCGGCTCAGGGCTCAGCAGAGACGACCAGACTCGCGTCATCGAGTGCGTCAAGCCGCTGCTCGAGCGCTAGTCGTCATCGTCAGGCGCCTGAGAGGGCGGAGGTTCAGGGTCGTCGTCAGCGTGCTGCTGCGCGCGACGCAGAGCGTCGGCGGACCGCCCTGACGCGCCGGCCTTGCGCGCGACGTCGGAGTAGCGCTTCCACGCGGACTTGCCACCACCCAGGCGAGCAGCGCGCTCATGATGGGCCAGCGCGGTTGGCCAATCTTGCCGCTGCGCGGCCAGATCGCCGACGAGCTGTTCGGCTTTCACGCAGGCTGCCGATTCGTCGCAGGCCGCGGCCAAGAAATCACGGCTCACGCGGGAGAAGTCGCTATGGTTGCCCCCAGCGGCTGCGAAGCGCAGTAGCTGCTTGGTGCAGGCCAAGTCTTCCGTGGGCGCGGGGCACCTTCCGACGAGCGCAGCTAGCGCTTCCTTGGGACCTGCCTGGAGGGCGATCAAGCGCGCGCGCAGCACGTTTAGCTTGTTCGGTTCCAGACGTGCCTTCTCCGCAGTGGCAACCGCATGCTCTGCGGCTACCGCGGCGGCCGGGAGCTCATCCGAGCGGGCGCTCTCGGCCTTGGCGAGAGCTTGCTCTGCGTACTTGTCCACCACGCCCGAGCAGGACGGGAAGCGCGCGGCTGCCTCCACCAAGAATGGCAGGCTCGCGGTCTTGAGGCGGCTAGCGACCTCCGTGAGGTAGTCGCAGCCGCGCTCCGGCGCTGCGCGCAGGAGGAGCTCTGGGGTGGTGGTCAGCTTGACGGCGGCGCGGGCAACTTTGCGAGAAAGCCTAGGCTCTTGCGTCAAGGCGTGTCGCATCGCGTCTAGTCCCTGTGCTAAGAAGCCACGTTCGGCGAGGATGCGGCCGAGCACGTAGTAGGTCTCGGCTCGGGTGGGATCAAGCTCCAGCGCGCGAGACAGCCAACGATTTGGCTCGCCGCGGCTCTGTCGAGCGGCCCTCGCTCCCAGCAAGTGGAAGTACGGCTCTCCGGGGCGCCTCAGCACCTCGCGGCGCAGAGCCCGGTCGAACTCGGCGCGGCTCGCAGGGTTCTCGAAGCGGGTGTCGGCGTAGATCTTGAGCAGCCGGTCGCGAGCATTCGTGACCGTGTCCAAGCCTGCAACGCGCCAGGCGCACAGCGCGAGCAGGGCCGTGCTGGCAGCCGCGGCCGCGACGACCACGCCGGGAGGCCAGGAAGGTGGCGCGAACCGCGGCCTACCCTTGGAGGCGAAGAACACCGCGCTGGCGGTCACGATGGCGATGCACACTGCCGGCACTTCGAGCGCCACGTCCGCCAGATTTTGCAGCAGCAGCGCAGCGAGCCCAATCGCGATCATGGCGGCGCCGCTCGTGCGGCGGCCCCAGCGCCACGCGACGTACAGACCGGCCGTGATGGCGGCCAAGGAGAGCGGACCGCCCCACTCAGCGGCCCACTGCAGCAAGAAATTCTCGGCGTGCGCGAAGGTGACGTTGCTGGTGGTCCCAGCGATGCTGGCCTCGCGGTACGGCGGGAACGCCGACTCGAAAGCGCCGCGACCCACGCCCAACCAGGTGTAGTCGCGGATCAGTCGCGTCACCCAACCGAACAACGCCAGCTTCGTGTGGGTGACGCTGTAGGCTGCGAGCTGGTCGTCACGGGCTGCCAGTTGGGCCAAGGTGGCGGCGGTGACGACCACGGCGGCGAGCTGTAGCCAGCTGAGAGGCTGCCAGTGCCGCAGCGCCTTACGGTAGCGCACCGCGAGCGCGGCGCAGCCGAGCACCAGCGTGAGCAGGGCGCCGCGCGAACCGCAGATCACGCTGACACCGACCAGGATGGCGATCCCGAGCACCACCGGCAAGCGCACGACTGCGAAACGGTGGGAGGTCAGCAGAGCGGCACCGCAGAAAGCTCCCAAGTTGAGGTACCCCGCCAGGTTGTTCGGGTTCAGGAGCGGCGAGAGCAGCCGGGGCGTTGCGTAGCGCGGCTCGTAGATGCCGAAGACGGAGCGGGCCTCGACGATGCCGTGCGCGAGCGTCGTGAGCGCCACCACGAGCGCCACGCCGAAAACGACCGCCGCGATCGCTAAGCTGCCCCACGCGCGAGCCACCTTGGCCGCAACGATCAGAGTCGCCGCGTACGTGACATGGCGAGCGACTTCTACCCACGTCGCTGCTGCGTCCAGCGACAGCGAGTGATGGCTGGGGCCGTCAAGCCGCCAGGGACGCAGCGCCTCGGCGAAGGTGGCGGCATTCTTCGGCGCGATGGCCGCGATGAAGCTCGCGGGCAGGCTCGCCGCCTGCAGCGCCGACGCGGCCGCCAGCACCAGCAGGATGGCGGCCGGGGCCAGCTCACGGCCGAAACCTTCGTGGAGCACGATCAGCGTAGCTGAGGCGGTCGCGAGCAAGAAGACGGCTGCGAGCACGGCCGGGTGCACGCTGCCGATCGCCATCACGGCACCGGCCACGATGCCGACCAAACAGACGAGCGACGTGATGTCCAGCCAACGCCGGCTCACACCCAACGAGGAACGGCGAGACAACCTCACGAGCGCGCCGGACGCTACCACAGCATCTCCCGAACGACGCGAGCAATTGGCAGCGGCGCGGGCCGTGGTCTAGGCTGCCCTGGTGCGCATCCTCCACGTCATCGACGAACTCAAGCTCGGAGGGGCCGGAACCCACCTAGCGACGATGGTGGAGCACACGACCCGCCATTTCCCCGAGATCCAGCATCGTACGCTGTCCTTGTTCGAAGGGGGAACGCTGGGGGCGCGCCTCGAGCGCGCCGGCTGCTCGGTAGGCGGCGTAGACGTGAGGAGGGACGTGCTGTGCCACCGCTACGGTCGCGCCGTTGGCGCTCTGGAGCGCGAAGTCGCCGCGTTCTGCCCCGACGTGGTCGAAGCGCACCTCACCTGGAGCCGCTTTTTAGCGCTGCGCGCTGCCAGTCGTCAGGGGGTGCCGGTGAGGATCGGCTACGAGCAGGGTGACATCTACATGCGGTCGCCCCGCATTCGCGCCGCCAACTTCGTGCTTCAGCTGGATGCTCAGCGCATCGTCGTGTGCAGTAGCGCGCTCCGGCGCTGGGCTCATCGCACGCACGGCATCGCCTGGGAGAGGCTCGTTGTGATGCACAATTCGATCGACACGGCACGCTTCACGGCGGCAGGACCGAAGCGCTCCGAGCGCTTCGGCTTCTCGCCCTCCACCGTG
>JAEYOT010000167.1 GCA_023411445.1 Pseudomonadota bacterium | reverse complement strand
GCTCAGCGCGTCCGGGCTCAGCCCGCGACGCGCTGAGCGCCTTTGGGGATCAGCGGCCCGGTCGAGACGGTGAGGTAGGCGCCCGGCACGGCTGACGTAATGAGGGGCTCGAGCACCCGGCGGCGGGCCAGGGTATTGCCGGGGCAGCCGGAGAAACGGCCCGTCAAATGCAGGGAAACGCCGGCGTCCTCCACGGACACCAGGTAAAGCTCGCCGCCGTCCGCCTGGACCAGGGGGGCCAGCACCTCTCTCACGACGCGGACGATCTCGTCCTTGGGGGCCGCCATCTACTCACCGGACGCTATCACGCCGCTTGACCGAGCCGGAAGCTTCCTCTAAACACCCGGCCTGTTTCGCTTTGGAGCCGTCCGGCTCCTCGGCTGGCGCGTGAGCCTTCCTGTGCTACCGTGCCCGCCCTTCGCAGAACGGATACTCAGAGGATTCATGGCTGTTCACATTCGCCTCTCGCGCTACGGCACCAACAAGGCGCCTTTCTACCGCATCGTCGTGACCGATCACCGCGCCCCGCGTGACGGGCGTCACATCGAGAACATCGGCACGTTCGATCCGAAGGGCCCCTTCTCGGTGGACCGCGCGCGCCTCGAGTACTGGACCAAGCAGGGTGCGCAGCCGTCGCACACGCTGAGCAAGCTGCTGAAGAAGAACCCGGCGCAGCCGGCCGCGACCTGAGCCTCGCTCCCTCCAGAGCAGAGTCATGGCGCTCAAGCAACTCGTGCAAACGCTGGCGGAGGCGCTCGTGGATGATCCCAAGAGCGTCGAGGTCGCGGAGATCGAGGGTGACAACAACATCATCCTCGAGCTGCGCGTCGCCAAGAACGACATCGGCAAGGTGATCGGCAAGGACGGGCGCACCGCCCAGTCGCTCCGCACCATCGTGAGCGCCGCTTCGATCAAGATCGGTCGCCGCGCTCACCTCGACATCATCGATTGACGGCCGGCTCTCCGCCCGCCGACCTGCTTTCGATCGGGCGCGTGTCACGCGCCCACGGCTTGCGTGGTGAGCTGCGCGTGGAGCTGCATTTTGCCGGCAGCGACGCGCTGTCGCGCGTGCAGCAGGTGTGGTTGAGCGAGAGCGCCGACGCTCCCAGCGGCGCGCGCGGCTTCACGCTGGAAGAGGCCCGGGCGGTGCCCAAGGCCTACCTGGTCAAGCTCGAGGGCGTGAGCGACCGCAACGCAGCGGAGCTGTTGCGCGGGCGCACGCTGTGGGTCGAGCGCTCGGCGCTGCCGGAGACCGACGAGGACGAGTACTATCTGGTGGACCTGCTCGGCGCGAAGGTGCTCGGCCCCGACGGCGAGATCGGCGTGGTGGAGCAGATCGCGACGCACCCTAGCGTGGACGCGATCGTGATCCGCACGGCCGATGGCCGCTCGCTGGAGCAGCCGCTGGTGCCCGCCTTCGTGGCGCGCGTCTCCGTGGCCGAGAAGTTGATCGAGCTGTCGTCGCTCGAAGGCTTGATCAGCTAGGCGAGCGATGCAGATCGCCATCGTTACGCTGTTTCCCGAGCTGTTCGCGCCGTTCTTCGCGACCAGCTTGATGGGGCGCGCGCACGGCACCGGCGTGGTCAGCGTGCACTACGAAGATCTGCGCCGGCACGGCCTCGGCAAGCACCTGAGCGTGGACGACACGCCTTACGGCGGCGGCTCGGGCATGGTGATGCGGGCGGACTGCACGGTGGCGGCGATGGACGCGGCCTGCGAGGCGCTTGGATCCGGAGAGCCCGTGCACCGTATCCTGCTCACGCCGCAGGGCAAGCGCTTCACGCAGGTGGACGCTCGGCGCCTGGCTCAGAAGAGCCGGCTGTGCCTCACGTGCGGCCGCTACGAGGGCTTCGATGAGCGCGTGCGCTCGTTCGTGGACGAAGAGCTCTCGCTGGGTGACTTCGTGGTGACGGGCGGAGAGATCCCGGCCATGTGCATGATCGAAGCGATCGTGCGGCTGCTGCCCGGCGTGCTGGGCAACGACGACTCGGCGCGTGAAGAGTCCTTCAGCGAGGAGTTGGACGGCCTGCTGGAGTACCCGCAGTACACCCGCCCCGTGTCGTTTCGCGGCCTGGAGGTGCCGGAGGTGCTGCGCAACGGGGACCACGCCAAGATCAAGCGCTACCGCGAGGAGCAGGCGCAGCTGCGCAGCGCGGAGCGCCGGCCGGAGCTGGTGGCAGCCCAGCTGCAGCGAAAGAGTCAGCGATGAGGCGAGTTTCGGCGATCCTGATCCACCATCCGATCCTGGATCGAGAGCGTCAGGTGGTGACCGGCGCGATCACCAACCTGGATTTGCACGACATCAGCCGCAGCGCGCACAGCTACGGCTTGTCAGCCTTCTATGTCGCGCACCCGATCGCCGCACAGCGCGAGCTGGCCACGCGGGTGCGCGAGCACTGGCTGACCGGCTCCGGTGCGCGTCGCATTCCGGATCGGGTCCCGCCCATGCGCGGCCTGCGCGTCGTCACCTCGCTGGACGAAGCCCTCGCGGACTCGGGCCCGGACACGGAGCTGTGGGTGACGAGCGCGCAAGCGACGCGAAAATGTCTGCCGCACGAGCAGGCGCGCGCGCGGTTGAAGGAGGAGGGGCCGCCCGTCTTGATCGCGTTCGGCACGGGCTGGGGGCTGGCCGACGAAGTGATGGATCGCGCCGCCTGGCTGCTGGAGCCGATCCGCTCGCCCCGCGAGGACGGCTTCAACCACCTCAGCGTGCGCGCCGCTGCCGCCATCACGTTCGATCGCTTGCTCGGTCTGCGCTGAGCGCGGCAAGCTCCGGTGAGCGGCGCCTGCCGTGCCATTCCACGAGCGGCGGCTCGATCACGAGGCCGCCCGGCCGCGCCACGCGCAGCTCGAACAAACCGAGGCG
>JAEYOT010000152.1 GCA_023411445.1 Pseudomonadota bacterium | reverse complement strand
GGCCAAGACGGCTTGAGCGAGCGCGTGCTCGGCAGTTGGTTCGAGCGCGATCAGCGTCGCGACGAGGTGGTGCTGGCGACCAAGTTCCGCTTCACCATGGGCAGCGGCCCCAACCGCAGCGGCGCCTCGCGCTACCGCATCGTGCGCTGCGTGGAGGAGAGCTTGCGGCGCCTGAAGACGGACCGCATCGACCTCTATCAAATCCACATGCAGGACGTGGAGACGCCAGAGCAGGAGACGCTACGCGCGCTGGATGACCTCGTGCGGCAAGGCAAGGTGCTCTACATCGGCTGCTCCAACTACGCCGCCTACCGGCTGATGAACGCGCTGTGGACGAGCAAGACCGAGCACCTTTCGAGCTTCGTCACGCTGCAAGCGGAGTGGAGCCTGGTGGTGCGGGATCTCGAGCGCGAGCACGTGCCGCTGTGCCGCGAGATGGGCCTCGGCATCCTGCCGTGGTCGCCGCTGGCCGGCGGCTTTCTGAGCGGCAAGTACCAGCGCGAGCAGCCGCCACCGCCCGGTTCCCGCCTCACCGAAAAGCAGGAGCGCCTCGCGCGCTTCAACAACGACCGCTCCTGGCGCGCGCTCGGCGCTGCGCGTGAGGTCGCAGCGGAAACGAACAGCACGCCCGCTGCGGTGTCGCTGGCCTGGCTGCTCAGCAAGCCGCAAGTCACCTCCACCATCTTCGGCGCCCGCACCATCGCCCAGCTGGAGGACAACGTGCGCGCCACGGAGCTCTCGCTCACGGCCGAGCAGCTGCAGCGGCTGGATGCCGCCTCAGCGCCCGAGCTGGGCTACCCGTACGAGTTCATGGGTAACGTGCAGGGTCGCTGGTAGCTCAACCGAGCTGGTGACGCCCCAGCGCGGAGTCGGCGCGGTGCACGTCGGCGCTGAGCGAGTGCTCCACGTCGAAGCGCACATGGCCAGCTCCCAGCTCGGAGACGTGAATGGTCGAGCGCGGGCCGTAGTGCAAGATCGCGCTCTCGAACTGCCCCACCGCGTACTCCCAGCGGCCGAAGAAGGGCCGAAAATCCAGCCGCACCGTGTGCGGATCCAGATCCTCGGCGCTGATATCCCACTTACCGGGTGCGAGGCTGCGGTACACGAACGGGACCTTGCGCAAAATGGTGCGAGCGTCGGACACGACTGCCAGCGTGACCTTGCCGACCATCGAGCTCTTGAACACCTGGAAGTCGTCCAGCGCCAGGCGCCGGATCGCTTCGCGCAGGCCGACGCGCGGGTGCGCCTTGCGGCCCGCGGCGGCGACGAGACGGACGAAATCAGCGCCCGGGTAGTCGCGGAAGCTCACGTAACGTCCGCGGTCGGGCGGCTCCAGCAGGCGCTCGCGCAGCGGCTCGAAGTCCTTGCCCAGCACGACCAGCAGCCGCTCGAAGAACATCCCCTTCACGCGGTAGCCCTCCGGCACGGAGCGAAGCTCGGCGTCTACGTCGTAGGATCCGTGGAGCGCCACCCCGCTGTGCACCGTCTCCGAAACCATCACCGCTCAGGCTAACAGGCTGCGCGCGCCTGCGTCGAACGTTGCGCGGAGCAGCGATGTAGGGAGCTGTCCGACTAGGCGGCGGGCTGGCGCACGATGGCGAGCAGCGAACGCGCCAGAGTTTGTGCCTCTTGCAGCATGCTGTCCGTCACGATCTCACGACCCGCCAGGATGCGATGCTCGAGCGTCTCCAGCGCCGCTTCCAAGTCGTAGAGCCGCTGGCGACCTTCGAGCGAAAGCTGATCGCCGTGGCGCCGCGCCTGCTCCTGAGCGGCGGTCATTTCGGCTAGAACGGCTTGGCGACGAGTCATACGCCCGGGAGTTGCATGTTTTGGGCCAAGGGCTGGACGTTTGGGCCTGGGCCTATTGGCGGGAAGCTGCGCCCATCGGCTGATCTGGGCGCTTTCGCCCGGTCATTTTGCGCTTTGGTGGGGCGAAGTGGCGCCCAGCGCTTCCAGATGGGTCTGCCAGTTGATGCGGTCGTTGTGCGAATGGGTGAAGCCAATTTTGCGCTCGTAGGCGACAGTTTTGCGCGAGCGGTGCGCCAGCACGTAGGTGCGGCGCCAGCGGTCCGAGCGGTTGCCGGGCGAGCCGTGCACGATGCGCTCGTTGTGGACGCTGATGCTGCCGCGCCGCACCGGCAAGGACACCACCCGATCGCGCGCGCCGAGCTCGACCGTCAGGGTGTGAGCTTCTTCACGCAGCTCCGGCGACGTGGCCCACGCCGAAGGGCGGTGTGGCCGGAGCTGGGACTCCAGGTGTGAGCCGGGGACGACCTGCAGGCATCCGTTCTCGAGATCGGCGTCGTCCAGCGCCAGTGAGCACGTGACGGTGCGGGTGTCCGGCGTACCGCTCGGCCAGTAGCCGAGGTCTTGGTGCCACGCGAACACGCCTTGCGGCCGGCGCGGGCGCTTGGCCAGAAATTGATCGTAGTCGAGCTCGATGTCCTCACCGATCAGCTGCGCTGCAATGGAGGTCGCGCGTCGCTCGAACACGTTGCCGGCCAGTGGGGGGTAATACTGGCGCGGCAGCACCGCGTTGATCAGGTTGAAATCCTCGAAAGCGCGACCGTACGGCCCGCTCATGTCACAGAAGTCCCGCCCCATGCCGGGCACTTCGCCGCGGATGAAGCGCTCGAACACCTGCTCGAGCGGGCCGAGCTCCTGCTCCGACACGACGTCCGGCAGCACCAAGTAGCCGTCGCGGTGATAGGCGGCCACCTGCTCGGCTGTGAGCAGGTAGTCGTCACCTCGGACGCCGCGCTCCGTCATGGCGCTTCAACCATCGACTTGCCGCACCTCACACTCGAGGTGGAAGGAGTCGCCCAGCACCTGGCGGTGCAGCTCCACGAAGTGGCGCGTGTGCTCCACCGCGGCCGGCAAATCCTTCGCCTCCAGGAGGAAGAAGCCGCCGATCACTTCCTTGGCTTCCGTGAACGGTCCGTCCGTCACGAGCGTCTTCCCGGGCGTGAGCCGGACGCGCGCGGCTTGCGACGTGGGACGCAAGCCCGCCGCCGACACCATCACGCCGGCCTCCGACCATTCGCCCATCAGTTTGCCCATCGCCTGATCCAGCTCGGCCGGCACCGGCTCGCCCGCCTCGTAGTCGGTGTTGTTCTCGATCCGGATCAACATCAAAAACTGCATTTTCCGTGTCCTTGTGGGGGTTCACTGAAGCGACGAACGAGCCGGGCTCCGATCGACACGGGCTGGCACTTTTTGTAGCGCGCTCAGGACGAGCCGTCAGGCTTGCGTTGGGTCGGCGGCGGGACGGGCGCGATGTCAGGAGTCGGGCGCGGGGGGGCGC
>JAEYOT010000098.1 GCA_023411445.1 Pseudomonadota bacterium | reverse complement strand
CGCTGGGGCCGCGGCCGGGCGTGAGGATACGGGCCAGCTCCATCAGCACGGCCGTCGGCCCGGAGCGCGCGCTCTGCAGCTTCTGGATGGCGGCCTCGCGCGCGCGCAGCGTGGCAAGCTCACTCTTCACCTGCGCGTGGTTCACCACGTTCTTCTTGGCTTGCTCGATCTGCGACGTCAGCTCGGCGTTCTTGCGCTGCTGGTCGGCCAGCTCCTCGGCCTTGAAGCTGTGATAAACGAACAGGCCGGCCACCTCGGCCAGCACCACCACCATCACCACCGCTAGCCAGACCTGGCTGCCCTCGGCGCGCTCGGCTCGCTTCTTCTGCGCGAGCAGGTTGATGCGGATCACGCGCGCACCTCCCGCGTCTTACGCAGCGACAGGCCGAGCGCGACTGGCAGCTGCGCGGCGCGCTGCGCCAGGAGCTGGGTGTTCACCTCTTTGGCCTCGACGCTGAGCCGCTCGACCGGCGACCAGGTCTCGACCGCGACGCGCGCGCGGCGCTCGATCGACTGGGCGAGCGAGACCAGGTTGGCCGAGCCGCCCGTGACGTAGATCTTGGCGATTTCGCCCTCGCCGCTGGTGGCCATGAAAAAGTCCAGGCTGCGCTGGATCTCAGCGGCGATCGAGTCCGTCACGGCCTCGATCACTTGCACCACCTGGTGCGGGATCATGCCGGGCCGCGTCGGGTCCGAGGGATCGGCCACGTTGCCGCATTTGTAGGCTTCGGCCTGCTCGTGCGGCACGCCCAGCTGCTTCTGAATCTCTTCGGTGATCACGTTGCCGCCGTTAGCGATCTCGCGCGTGAAGGCGCTGACGCCGTTGGCGACGATGTTGAGCGAGGACAAGCTGGCGCCAACGTTGATGACGGCGATGGTCTGGTCTTGCGGCAACCCGCGCGAGAACTCGAACAGGTTCTGCACCGTGAAGGCGTCGATGTCGCAGACGATCGGCTTCAGCTTGGCGTTGCGAGCGAGGTTCGCGTACTCCTCGATCTGATCGCGCTTGGCCGCCACCAGCAGCAAGTCCATCTGGCTGGCCTCCGGCCGACGGCGCAGCACCTGGTAGTCGACCCGGACGTCCTTGATGTCGAACGGGATGTGCTGCTCGGCCTCCCACTGGATCTGCTCGGCCAGCTCCGCCTCGGTCATCATCGGCACCGAGATCTTGCGGATGATCACGGTTTGGCCGGACACGGAGAGGGCGCACTCCTTCTGCCTGATCTTTGCGTCGTGAAACACCCGCGCCAATGCCTCGGTCACGGCCCCGGCGTCCATCACTTGCCCGTCGACGATCACGGACGGAGCGAGCGGGGCGTAGCCCAAGCGCAGCAAGCCGATTCCCTTCTTGGTGTCCTTGACTTGGCAGACCTTGATCGACGCCGAGCCGATATCGACTCCGACCAGGTTCTTTCCTTCGCCCATGGCTTGGTCTCGAGCTTTCGTCCTGCGCGTGATGCCGCGCCTACAAAGTCTCGCACCCCGTCACATGGACAGCCAAAAAACCGGCTTTGACTGGCGCCAATGTATGTCGCAGTCGGCTCGCTCAGAGACAGCCGGACGGCCGCGGTATCTCCAAGAGACTGTCCGGGGGTCAAGAAGCACCCTCCCGAATTTCGCTCTTAAATCTCTGTAATGATTGAGCTTAGCCGTGAAGTGGCGTGTCTTGGGGTCGAAGTTGACCCCCCAGCACCGTGTCTCAACCCAATACGTATCTACGTCAAATCGTTGGCAACGGCGGTGGCAAGGGCTTGCCGAACTTAAGGGGCTGGGTCAACAAAGACCCCGGGAAGAAGCGGACTTAAATCACAAAACGGCAGTTTTTGTGCTGGTTCAGCGAATGGCACGAGCGCTGCAGAAGGGCAGGTCACCCACGGACGGAGAGACCCATGGAACTAACCTCAGCCCCCATCGCCGACTTCTCAGACCTCGAGCTCGAGCTCGAACCGCTTCCCGAGAGCAGTGCGAGGACGAGCAGCAAGTCGCGCAAGGCGGGTGCCCCCGCGCGCCCGAGCCTACTGCCGCGGCCGGCGCGTCGTCACGAGCCGCGCGCCACGCATCAGGCTCGCCGTCCGGCCTCGATCCTGCCGGCCGCTCTGGTCCCCTCGGGCGCGGTGGCGCGCGCCAGCAAGGCCCCCCGCCTCTCCAAGGAGAAGCGGGCTCGCCTGGATGCTCGCCGCGCTCAGCGGCTGCTGGAGGAGTTCACGCCCCTCGTTCGCAAGATCGCGGGCGGCTTCCAGCGCAAGCTGCCCCGCAACGTGCTGCGTGAGGATCTGATCGCCGCCGGCATGAGCGGGCTGTGGGACGCGATCCGCCGGCACCCGGACGGCGGTGACGAGAGCTTCGAGTGGTACGTGCGGGTGCGCATCCGCGGCGCCATCCTCGACGAGCTGCGCGCGCAGGATTGGCTGCCGCGCCGCGCTCGCGCCGCAGCCGAAGCCAACGCCGGCACCGACGCCTACGTGCCCCCGCCCTCGGTCGTCCGCATCGACGACGTGAGCGAGTGGGAGCAGAACCGATGCCTCGCCGACGCCTCCAGCAGCGAGAGCGCCGTCGCCGCCAAGTTCACGCAGGAGACGCTGGCCAAGGCCGTCGAGCTCTTGCCGGAGCGGGAGCGCCACATCGTCTCCTCGCACTACTTCCGCGGCGTGAAGTTCAAGGACTTGGGCGCCGAGCTCGGCGTCTCCGAGCCCCGCATCTCTCAGCTCCACTCGCGCGCCATCGCTCGCCTGAAGGAGCTCATGGCCAGCGCCGCTTGAGTTAGTCGTGTAGCTCTAGTCACTCCTCCGAACGAAGCGAAGCGCCCGGTGCCAAACCACCGGGCGCTTACATTTTGTGTGCCCACTAC
>JAEYOT010000034.1 GCA_023411445.1 Pseudomonadota bacterium | reverse complement strand
AGACACCGGAGCTCGATGGCAAGGGGGGCCCTGATGGCAACGGCACGCTGCGTGACGGCTCCGGGAAACCGCTGCCCAACACGGGCCACGACTATCGCTTGAAGAACCTGTTCGGTTGGGACCTGCGCGGCGCGGAGGGGGTGTACGGCGCGGACTACCAGAAGAAGGCCTACGTGCTGTCGCACAACCTGCTCACCGATCAACGCTCCACCGCGGAGCTCCGCGCCTGGCTCGAGCACGGCAGCGACGTGTTGCCGGCGTTTGGCGCAGTGCTGGACGCGCGCGACTTGGACGATCTGGTCGCGTTCCTGGACAAGACGCGGCGCGGCGCCTTGGCGGGCCCGGAGGCGATCTTTCGGCTCGAGAAAGCGGCACCTAAGGGCTTCGTGCTCAACCAGGGCGGCGACGCAGCGCGAGGCAAGGCGCGCTACGCCCAGAGCTGCGCGGATTGTCACGGCGCGGACGGCCGCAAGATCGCCATCGACGACACGGAGAGCGCCGGCACTCTGGCGCGTGCTGCGGGCTACGAAATCTGGTTCAAGATCCTGCACGGGCAGCCGGGCACCAAGATGGGCCGCCAGGTATCGGAGCCGGACGCCGCGGCGCAGTCGACCGCGATTTTGGACCTGTTCGCCGCGCTCTGCGATCGCTCGGCCTTTCCGGCGCTGGCCGGCGCTGAGGACGTGAAGGACGGCGACGCGCGCTGCGGCTCCTACCTGCGCTGACCGGGCTCAGTGCCACTTCTCGCCGCGCTCGAGGCGCGCGATGATGTCGACCAGGCGTCGTTCGCGCGTCTCCGGGCGCTTGGCGCTGTGCAGGCGATGGTACACCGCGAACTGGTTGGCCCGGCTCAGCGTGGCGAAGAAGCGCTTGGCGGCGGCGTTCTTCTGCAGACGCTGCAGGAAATCACTGGGCAGCTCCATGTCTGCCGAGCCGGCGTAGGCTCGCTCCCAGCGACCGTCCGCCTTGGCCGCGAGGACGTGAGCCATGCCGGCGGGCTGCATGCGCCCTTCGGCGATCAGGCGCTCGGCGATATCACAGTTGCGCTTGGACCAGCTGGAGCGGCTGCGCCTCGGCGTGAAGCGCTGAACGAAGGAGAGCTCGTCGTAGGCGCGGCGCACGCCGTCGATCCAGCCCCAAGCGATCACGGTGGCGACGCACTCGTTCCAATCCACGCTGGGCTTGCCGGAGCCCTTCTTGAACATGCGGATCCACAGCTCTGGCTCGCTCGCGTGGTGCTGCTTCAGCCAGGCGTCGAGCTGGGCCGTGGTCTCGAAGGCGCGAGGCTTGGGCGGGTTCACGTCCTACTTCTAGCTCCGCGTCACCGCCAGCGGAAGGTGCCTCCGCCAGGCTACTTCAACGGATAGCTGGCTTCGTGGGGCGCGCGCCCGTCGATGGTGAGCACGCGCAGGCCGCCGATCTGTGACAGCGGCAAGTAGGAGATGGCGCCTGGCAGCTCCTGCACCGCGCCCCGACAGATCTCGACCGTCGCCGCGGTGCGCGGCGGCTTGTTGCCGCGCAGGCGCTGATCGATCCAGTAGCGGGCGACCTCTTCCGGGCTCATGTTGAGCACCACACGATCGAAGCGCGTGCGTGCGGCCGAGCCCGGCGCCAAGTTGATCGGTTGAAAGCGGCGCCCGTCGTCGCTGTCGGTGGGGAGCGCCAAGAAGATGCGGCGCAGCTTGTCGCTCGAGAGGTTGCGCTGTCGGCTGTCCGCGGCCACCACGACGGCGAGGGGCTCGCTGGCGCCGAGGGCTGGCAGGGACCAAGCGCCGACGCTCAAGGTGGCGAGCGCGCGCAGCACGAGTCTACGATCGGCGCGCTCACGGGACATCAGAAGGCCCACGCGATCTGCAGGTCGAGCGCTGCGATGTCGTTGTCGGCGAAGGTGCCGGGCTCGGCGTTCGGAAAGAACGCGTGGTTGTACTCGGCCTTGCACACCACGCGCGGCACCGGTCGGTAGTTCAGGCCCACGGTGCCCAGTATCGGGTTGTCCGTGATGCCGATGAAACGTAGCGCCGGATCCGGGCTGTACTCGCCTTTGACGTACGGCATCACGCCGAAGAACGGCGTGCGGTAGCCGATCAAGCCGTAGCCGCCCGCCAAGCGTTGGTCCGGCTCCAAGCCATCGTCGTGTGGAGGGCGTCCGCGCTCCGTGTACTTGCGATCGCTCACGATCGCCTCGGCCTGCACCTGCAAGTCCTGCCAGACCCAGCGCAGATCGAAGGCGTAGCTGCGCTCCGTCAGCTGGTAAACGATGTCCTCGCGGCTCTTGGGGGCGCCGTCCTCGAAGTACAAGGCGCGCGTGTTTTCGCTCGTCTTGCCGGTGTAGAAGGTGCTGCCGAGCGTCAGCTCACCCGCGCCGCGGTAGGTGAGGGCGAGGCGCGCCGTGAGCGCTTTGTTGCTGTCCAGGTCCTCGTACGCGAGCACGTCGGCGCGCCCGTTGGAGACGCCGAGCGCGTAGCTGAGCTCCAGGTCATCGACCAGGCTCACCCGACCTTGCGCCAGCAAGCCCACCTGCGACTCTGGGAGCAGCCGCGCACCCACCAAGAACGGCGCCGTAACGCCGATGATGACCGGCGAGCCGTGGTCGATGTTCCACACGCCGTAGGGAGTGAGGAAGTGCCCAGCCTGCACGGAGAGCCAGCTGGTGGCGCTGTACTCGATGAAGGCGCGCTCGATCATCACGCTACCGATCGTGCGGTCGCGCGTGAAATCCGTGTAGTCCGCGCCGCGGTAGTCGTAGTGGGTGAAGTTGCCGTGGTCGTCCGGCTTCCAGCTGCCTTGGGGCAGGTAGGTGAAGCGCACCTCGGCCAGCGCGCGCCAGCGCTCGGCGAGCTGCGAGTCGAAATAGAGGTTCAGGTGCCCGACGAACAGGCTCGGGTGACGGTTGAAATAGGTCAGCCACGGGCTGCTCTTTGGCACGAGCATTTGGCGAAAGCCCACGTCGCCAAAGCCGTAGATCTTGAGCGCCTCACCGCTGAGCAAGGCGTCCGTCGCTCCAGGCTGCTCTTCATCCAGCTGTGCGGCGGCGCCTGCGTCGTCACTCGACGTGCTGGCGTCCAGAGCGGTGCTGGCCGGTGATGCTGTGGCGTCAGGGGTTGCCTCGCCCGCCGCCGCCGCTCCGACGCTCGGAGCTGGTGCGGCAGGTGCTGGCTCGGCGCTCGGAGCCGAGTCTGCGCTGGGCGATGCTGCCTCGGTGTTCGGCGCGGGGGCTTCAGCCTGCGCCGAGACCAGCCGAGACCAGGCTAGGGCAGCGAGCAGCAGGGGCGCGGAGAGCGGGCGCACGCTCATTCGCTCCTCGGCACCAAGCTGCCGCCGGCGGGGCAATTGCCGCCCTCCAGCTCGCTGGGCGGAATGCACAGGGACTGGGAGAGCAGCGCGATGTCACAGCAGACCCAGTCACCGTGGCACTTGTCGGGATCGGGCGCGCAGTCATTGACCAGGCAGGCGCCGGCGATCACCGTTTCGCAGTAGGCGGCTGGGAAGTCCGCGCAATCCGCGCTGTCGCTGCAGGCCGTGCCGAGCCCCTCCGGTGGGCGTTCACAGAAGCTGGGGCGCGCGCGGGTGTTGCAGCCGTAGTCTTCCGGACAGTCAGCGGCGGTCTCGCAATCCGCGCGCGTGCAGTAGCCCTCCTCGCCCTCGAGCGCGCAGTGGCTGAAGTCCGCCCCACACTCTTCGTCCGCGGTGCAGGCCTGGCCGAGGGAGGCCGCTTCCAGGCAGGGCGCGTTGGCACTGGCTCGCGTGAAGCCTGGAGCGCACACGCAGCCTGCCCCGGAGCCGACCTCGTTGTCACCGCAGGGCACGCACTCGTTGCCTTGACGCGCAAAGGCCGCGTCGCAATGGCAAAGGTCAGCATCAGCGTCGTAGGTCTGATTCTTGCCGCAGCGATCGTCGAGGTCAACCAAGCAAGCGGGCGTGAGCCAGGCCGTGACCACCAGCGCCAGGGGAGCCGACCAGCGCCGGCTCTTGCAGGCCTTGCTTGGGACAACGCTCATGGTGGCCGACAATCCTACAGCTTTCGTGACGGTCGCCGCCACCGTAACTTAACTGCGAGCTGGTGCGTTCAGACGGGCGAATTGACGCATTCGCCCGTCTGAGGCGCGTGACTTAGCGGAGCTCGAAGCGATCCAGATTCATCACTTTCGTCCAGGCAGCGACGAAGTCCCGCACCAGCCTCTCGCCGCCGTCGGAGCTGCCGTAGACCTCGGCGAGAGCTCGCAGCTCTGAGCTCGAGCCGAACACCAGGTCCACGCGCGTTGCCGTCCATTTCAGCTCACCCGTGCGCCGGTCGCGCCCTTCGAGCACGCTCTCGTCCGCGCGGCTTGGGGCCCAGTTGGTGCTCATGTCCAGCAGGTTGACGAAGAAGTCATTCGTGAGCACGCCAGGGCGCTGCGTGAAGATGCCGTGCTTGGCGCCGCCGTGGCTCACGCCTAGCGCGCGCAGGCCGCCGACCAGCACGGTCATCTCGGGCGCGCTCAGCGTGAGCAGCTGCGCCTTGTCCACCAGCAGCGCCTCGGCCACCGCGGCGTAGCGAGGCTTGACGAAGTTGCGGAAGCCGTCGGCGTCCGGCTCCATCGCGGCGAAGCTCTCCACGTCCGTCTGCTCCTGCGAGGCGTCCGTGCGGCCCGGCGTGAACGGCACCGTGACGTCGAAGCCGGCGTCCTTGGCCGCCTTCTCCACGGCGGCGACGCCGCCCAGCACGATCACGTCCGCGAGCGACACTTGCTTGGCCCCGGAGCGCGCGTTGAACGTTTGCTGGACACCGCGGAGCGTGGCCAGCACCTGGCTCAGCTGCTCGGGCTCGTTGACCTGCCAGCTGCGCTGCGGCTCCAAGCGCAGGCGCGCGCCGTTGGCGCCGCCGCGGCGATCAGAGCCGCGGAAGCTCGCCGCAGACGCCCAAGCCGTCTTTACCAGCTGTTGCACGGTGAGGCCGGAGGCGAGCAGCTGCGCCTTGAGCTCCGCGACGTCACGCTCGTCCACGAGGGGGTGGCTGACCGGCGGCACGGGATCTTGCCAGAGCAGCTCCTCGCTCGGCACCTCCGGGCCCAGGTACCGCGCCCGCGGCCCCATGTCGCGGTGCGTGAGCTTGAACCAAGCGCGCGAAAACGCCCGAGCGAGCTCTTCCGGGTGCTGCCAGAAGCGCCGCGAGATGGGCTCGTAGATCGGATCGAAGCGCAGCGATAGATCCGTGGTGAGCATGGTCGGCACGCGCTTCACGCTCGGATCGTGCGCGTCGGGGATGGTGGCGGGCGCGCCCTTGGCTACCCACTGGTGCGCTCCCGCCGGGCTCTTGCTCAGCTCCCACTCGTAGCCGAACAGGTGCTCGAAGAAGTCGTTGCTCCAGCGGGCGGGCGTCTTGGTCCAGGTCACCTCCAGGCCGCTGGTGATCGCGTCGGCGCCCTTGCCGGACTTGTAGCTGCTGGCCCAGCCCAAGCCCTGCTGCTCGATACCGGCGCCCTCAGGCTCCGGGCCCACGTGCGTGGCGGGCCCCGCGCCGTGCGTCTTGCCGAAGGTGTGACCGCCGGCGATCAACGCGACGGTCTCCTCGTCGTTCATCGCCATGCGCCGGAAGGTCTCCCGGATGTCGCGGGCGGCGGCGACGGGATCCGGGTTGCCGCTCGGTCCCTCGGGGTTCACGTAGATCAGGCCCATCTGCACGGCGCCGAGCGGATTCTCCAGCTCGTGCGTCTCCGAGTAGCGCTTGTCCTCCAGCCACTTGCCCTCGCGCCCCCAGTAGATGTCCTGCTCGGCTTCCCAGATGTCCGCGCGCCCGCCGCCGAAGCCGAAGGTCGCCAGCCCCAGCGACTCGAGCGCTACGTTGCCGGTCAGGATCAACAAGTCGGCCCACGAGATCTTGCGGCCGTATTTCTGCTTGATCGGCCACAGCAGGCGACGTGCCTTGTCCAGGTTGGCGTTGTCTGGCCAGCTGTTGAGCGGTGAGAAGCGCTGGCTGCCACGGCTGGCGCCGCCGCGCCCATCGCCGACGCGGTACGTGCCGGCGCTGTGCCAGGCCATGCGGATGAGAAGCGGCCCGTAGTGACCGAAGTCGGCTGGCCAAAAGTCTTGCGACGCCGTCATCAGCGCCCGCAGGTCCTGCTTCAGCGCGGCGAAATCTAGGCTTTGAAACTCCGCCGCGTAGTCGAAGCCTTCGCCCATGGGGTCGGACTTCGCGCCGTGCTGGCGGAGGATGCCGAGGTTGAGCTGCTTGGGCCACCAATCGCGGTTGGTGGTGCCGCCGCTGGCAGCGTGATGAAACGGACACTGGCGTTCGTTGGACATGCGCCTCTCCTTCGACTCCCCATGTTGGCTGAGCCGCCCCGATAGCACCAATACATTATCTGGAGATATTTGATAAGTATTGCTTATCAACGGTCAGGGCATGAACGAGAACGCCAGGAATGAGCACAACAGCACGAGGTGGCTCATGCCTTGCAACGCGGTGCTGGTGCCGCGACCCAGCGTCAACCCACCTCGATCACTGTGACGGCGAGCGCCAGCACTACCGCGCCGAGCGAGGGGCCCACCTTGGCCGCGATGGCTTCCGCGTGGTGCACGGAAGTCGCTACCGACGTAGCGAGGATCGCGATGGCCAGCAGGGTCCACACCGCCGAGGTCGTGCCGACGGCGATGACCGCGCCTGGCGCGAGCAGCGAGAGAGGCGAGACCCAATGGCTCGGCGTGAGCACCTTGCTGTGGCTCAGGGTCATGCCGCCTGTTAGCAGCTCGAAGCACGCTTGCGGGAGAAAAGCCGGCCAATGAGCGGCGCTTCCCCCCAAGGAGCTAACGCGCTCGGTGGGCCCAGCACGTAGGTCAGCGTGTCGTCGACAGCGCTACCTCTCGGCGGCGCGGCAAGCAGAGCCACAGCTAGGGAGCTCGCGTCGGGGCCGGCTCGGCCAAGAGGGCCTGGCGCAGATCCAGCGCCAGGCTGCAGCTATCGATGCCGCTCGCGTACTCCGCGCGCGTGGCCGCGCTGAGCCAGCCAGGATCGACCGCGCCGCGGTAGGCGAGCTCTACCTTGCCTCGGCTCAAGTCCGTCAGCGCGATGCGCACGGCGTGCGGCCGTTCGCCATCCAGCTCGGCTGGCGTTCGGAGATCACCCGGCTCATCCACGACGGCGAGTAGCTGGCGCGCCTTGGCCGCTCGCTCTGCGGCCGCGACGGGAGCGGCCGAGAACAGTCGGCGCAGCGAAGCCAGCTCTGGACGCCCGCTCGTCTTTTCCACGCGCTCTCGCCACGCCGGCTCGAGCAGTGGCAGCACCTTCAGCAGCGGCTCGAGCCGTTCGACGTGGGCCCAGGAGCGCGCGCTGTGCGTCAGGGCGGCGCGTGCCTTGGCGCGGAGCGCCTTCTCCGTGCGCCTCTCCGGCGGGTCCAGCAGGCACAGCACGAACGCGTCGGGGTAGGAGCTGTGCGCCACCTCTGCCAGCGCGTCCCGGCGCCGCAGGCTCTCGAGCGGCCCGCGCAGGTACAGGGTGGGGCGAGCGAGGGCGGCCGAGAGCGCCTCCGGGCTGCGTAGCTCGCTGGGCAGAAGATTCGGCTGGGGCGGCTCGGCAGCGAGCTCGACGAGCGCCGCTTCCACGCGCAACCGCTGCGCGGCGGCGTCGCTCCCGAGCGAACGCTGCGCGGTGCTCAGCTGCGTGAGCAGCTCCGTCCGGTCCGACGAGAGCTGGGCTGCGCGCTGTCGCCAGCCGTGCACGAGCAGGACCAGCAGCGCGAGCACGCACGCGGCCGTCGTGAGCCGCAGCAGCGGCGTGAGCCGAGAGGGGCGCCGCACGCCGCTCCGCTGGCCGGAGACGCTCTCTTGCACGCGCGCCGCGAGCGCGGGCGACATGCGGCGGGTGATGAGCAGCGTGCGCACTCAGCTCGCCTTTTCGCTCGCCAGCGAGCGCGCGCGCAGGTTCTGCTGAATCAGCGAGGACAGTTGCTCGAACGTCACGCCCAAACGTTCCGCGGTGTGCGCTGCGAGCGACGAGCGCGCCACGCCCGTCACAAACTGGTAGGTGGGTCGGCGCTGCTGGTCCAGCTCCACCTGCAAGAAATCCAGGCCCGAGATCCGCCGCTCTTGCTGCAAGCGCTCCGCGAAGACGAGAAAATGAGTGCTGATGAAGGCTTGCGGTTGCAGCTGGCTCAACATCGTCACCACCAGCTCGAAGATTTGCTCGCCCTCCGAGGGGTTCGTGCCCGAGCACAGCTCGTCCAGCAGCACCAGCGCGCCCGGCGGTAGCTTCTCGAACAAGCTGCGGATGCGCATCAGCTCCATGCCCAGCCGGCCCTCGGCTTGGTCGGCGCGTGTTTCCTCGATCAGCGACGCGACCAAGCTCGACGCCCAGGCGACGCTCGCCTGGCGCGCCGGAACGAACACGCCGCTCTGCGCCAAGAGCTGCGTCAAGCCGAGCGACTGCAGCAGCCGGGTCTTGCCGCCAGAGTTGGGTCCCGTCACCAGCGTCGTGGATGCGAGCTGTGCGCTCCTCACGTCGCACGGGATGGGCGTGATGCCGCTCATCAAGAGCAGCGGATTGAAAAGGCCAAAAAGCTCGCGTGGCGCGCTTGGATTCACGAAGCTTGGCAAGCACACGGCCAGGCCGGCGGCGCTGGCCTGCGCGCGGAAGCCGAGCGCGCCCAGGTAAAACTCCACGTCTCCCAGCAGCTGCACCAGCGCCACCAGCTCCAGCTCCAGCCCGGAAGCGACCGCATCCACCAGCCTCGCCAGCACCTCGCCGTCGCTGAAGCGGTAGCCGCGGATGAATAGCTCTAGCTTGGCTAGCCAGCGCCGCCACACTGGGTTCACGAACGCGCTGGTGCCGCTCTCGCTCACGGTCAGCACCTCGAAGCCGGTGACGCTGCCGTCGACGCCGACGCTGACGCGCACGTCCACGCTGGCCATTTTGGCGTCGCAGCGGAGCAGATCGCTGAGCGCGCCGTAGGGCTCGCTTGCGCGCACCGCCTGGCCGAACTCGCTCAGGCGACGGAGGGCGGAATCGGCTTCGACGAAGCCATCCGCCAGCGCGTCCACCACGGCCTTGAACGCGTGCAGGATGTCGAGCCTTCTGCGGTTCTCGTCCCACACCCGCGCGCCAGCGGCGTTTTCTAACAAGCCGCGCAGCCTACACAGGTCCAGGTAAACCCCTTCCAGCGCGGTCTGAAGCGCGGGCCGCGCGCACAGCTCCGAGAGGACGTGGCGGCGGAGCTCGACGGTGGCAGGCTCAGCGGGCGGCTGAGAGAGCAGCGCGTAGAGGTGCCGGGTGTGCATCACGGGCTCGCGTCCACCCAGCTGGAGCCGAAAGCACTGCGCCACGAAGCGCTGCAGGAACAGCTCCTCCGCAAACTCGCTCGGACGCCAGGTGGAAGGTGCCACGGTCGCGCCGTCCAGCGCTTCGCTGAACAGGCCGCCGGAGGTACCGCCGGCGAACGCCATCGTCAGCGCGACGCGCGTTTTGTCCACGTCCAGCCGGCGCGTCGGCCTGGCGTGCAAGATGTCGGGGAACGGCTGCATGGGAGGCTCCTGCTCAGAGCGGGTCGTGCTTCGACACCGCCCCGCCGCGGAAGTTCCCAGAAACACGGCGAGCAGACGCGTGTGCTAGGGAGGAGCCATGCGCAAGCTCAGCGTCATCATCGGGAGCACCCGCCCGGGCCGCGTCGGCCTGCCGGTGGGTACGTGGTTCTTCGAGCGCGCCCAGCTGCACGGCAAGTTCGACGTGAAGCTCGTGGATCTGGTCGAGCAGGACCTGCCGCTGCTCAACGAGGCCAAGCACCCGCGGCTCGGTGACTACGCGCACGAGCACACCAAGCGCTGGAGCCGCTTGATCGCCGAGTCCGATGCGTTCGTGTTCGTGACGCCGGAGTACAACTTCAGCGCGCCGCCGGCGCTGCTCAACGCCATCGACTATTTGTATGCCGAGTGGGCGTACAAGCCCGCTGCGTTCGTCAGCTACGGCGGCGTGTCCGGCGGCATCCGCGCCGTGCAGATGCTCAAGCAGCCGCTGATCAGCATGAAGGTCGTCGGTATCCCGGAGGCCGTCTCGATTCAGATGGTGGCCAAGCAGATCGAGAACGGCGCGCTGAAGAGCAGCGAGGCGCTGGAGAAGGCGGCCGTCACGATGTTGGACGAGCTCTTGCGCTGGGCCGACGCGCTCGCGGTGCTGCGGCAGCCGTCAACCTGAAGCGGTTGACGGCTCGCCGCCGCGGCGCCTACTTGACCTCTTGGCAGTCCCGGTCGTCCTTGTCGACGTTGCCGTCGCCGTCGTTGTCGATGCCATCG
>JAEYOT010000023.1 GCA_023411445.1 Pseudomonadota bacterium | reverse complement strand
CTTCCTCGACTGCCGGCGCTGGCGGTGCTGCCGGCGGCTCGGCTGCGGCGGGCGGCGGCACCGAGAAGGCGGCGACGTCTGGCGGCGTCATGTCGATGCCGCTGACCGAGCTCGGCGGCGGTGTGAGTGCCTCGAGCATCTCGCTGGCTTCGCGGGTCTGCGCGAGCTGCGCGAGGGGCGGCACCAAGGTCACGGCGTCATGCTCGGCGTCCGCGTGCTCGGCGTCTGCCCTATCGGTCACGCGCGGCGGCGCGGGCGGCTCCGCCTCGAGCTCTGCCTCCGCGGGCGGCGGCACCGAGAAGGCCGCCAGTGCCACGGGCTCTCGCCGAGTTTCAGGGGCGGGCTCGGACTCCGGCTGCGGTTCCTCCGCGGGCTCGCTGGCGAGCTGAGACGCTTCCATGGCAGCGGCGCTGCGCGCCACGGCAGGTGCCACCGACGGCGGCTGCGCGGTTTCCAAGCACACGATAGAAGAGGGCGCGCTGCCCGGCATCAGCTCGTGGATGGGGATCGGCACCGTGAAGACGCGGAGGCCGCGATCGGCGGAGCTCAGGTACAGCCGCAGCGGATGCAGCGCCGCCGCCGTGAGCAGGTAGCGCAGGACCGCGCTGTCCTCGGTGTCCAGCGTATGATCGGCGTCGGCCATGCCGCCGAGCGTGCCCAGGCCGAGCGCGATGCCGCGGAGCTCGACCAGGCGCGCGCGGTAGAGCTGATCCGCCAGCGAGAGGGCCAGGTCGGTGGCGGCAGCGACGCCGGGCGGGCAAGCGCCGCGGCGCTCCAGCGCCTGCTCGATCGCGCCCTCGATCAGCACCGCGAGGCGACCGCGGTGGCCCGGGCCGGGCGCGTCGAGCTGAACCGTGAGGAGCCCCTCGGCGTCGGCCTCTTGGAGCAGCTCCGTCAGCGTTCCAGGACCGACGAAGCGTGCCTCGCCAACGTTGGCGCGGCTCGTGGCGGCGTCGCCCGAGGACTGTTTTTCTCGCGAATCCAGGAGGGCCTCGGCCCCTCGGCTCATTTCGACCGCGGCGATCATGCCGCCAAAGTGCGAAAGTTCGTGAGTTTGGCCCAGTTTTCGGCAGGTCAATCACACGCGCATTCGACTCGGGGGGCGTTGACGGAGTCGAAGCGCATCCATAAGATCTTCTTCGGCTCCCTCTGCGGGGTGCGCGAGTCCGTAGTAACGAATCCCTGATAGTAAACGAACCGGGAGATGAGTCCCTGGTGGAGAGCAGGCCCGGATTTTCTCACCGGGAAGCCAGAAGCCGGGGAAGGAAGAGTCTCCCACCTAGCTACGCTAGGGGTTCGGACTACAGCCATGACTTCGCGGCCCAAGCGGTAAGTTGCCTTGAACGGGCTGGCGGTTCTCGCTGGCCCGTTCGCCTTTGTCGGTGGAGCAGGCCAGCGGTCCGGTCCTTCAGGATGGGCTCTTCGCAGCGAGAGGTAGCGCGACCGAAACGCTTCCGTTGCAGCGGCGCGTGGATTACCGTGCCACGGCAATGAGCACGATTCGGAGTCGTTCGTGGCGTTGGAGCATCGGACTTGGTCTTTCTGCGCTCGCCTTGCTGGGAGCTACGCTGAGCGCTGACGCTGCTCACGTGAGAGGCCGCCTCGACGGTTACCGCTTCCTGCGCAACCCGGTCTGGAACGAGGCCAAAGATCCGACCAACCACGGCTACTCGTTCCGCGAGGCCGTGCCGACCGTGCGCGCCGAATTCCGCCGGCCCTTCCCGCACATCCCCAAGGAGCTGTGCGTGGCGCTGCTCGCCCCCAGCGCCCAGAAGGCACAGCCGCCCGTCCTCGTGCGCGTGGGCGGCGGGCGCACCACGCCGGTCACCATCGTCGTCCCACCGGGCACCAGGCTCACCTTCCAAAATACGGACCCGTTCAAGCACCGCCTGTACGGCGTGGGCGTGAAGACGTTCATGGCCGCCGATCAGGCTCACGGGGCCCAGCGGGAGTGGACGCCCTCCGCGCCGGGCGTCTACGAGATCCGCGACGAGGCAGCGCCGAGCTTGCGCATGTGGGTGGTGGCAGAGCCAAACGTCGCCAGCATCACCTACCCGTCGATGAAGGGGGAGTTCGCGGTCAACGTGCCGGCCGCCGGCGAATACACGCTGCAAGCCTTCTTCGCCGGCAAGAAGGTGGGGCCAGCGGTGCCCGTCAAGGTGGACGCAGCGGACGTGGACATCCGCGCCGCGATCAAGGTGATGGATCAGAAGACCGCTGAAGCCGAAGAGAAAGCCAGCGAAGAGAAGGCCGCCAAAGCAGCCAAGGACGCCAAGTAAGCCATGCTCGCATCACGCTTCTGGTACGTGTTTTTGGGGCTGCTGATCGGCGTCGCCACCTTCCTCTTGTTCCTGGCGACCAGCATGTACAACCGCGCTGGTGCCCGCGCGATGGGGGAGGCGCTCTCGTCCGATAGCCAGGTCGTCACTTGGTACCTCGCCAACGACGCGCGGCAGCGCTCGGCGCAGCTGATCTCGTTCGGCATCGACGCTGAGATCGCCCGCTCGCTCGCCAAGTCGAGCGAGAACGAGCAGAAGGTGCCGGACGACGCGCGCACCAAGGTGCTGGCCGCCTTGAAGAAGGTGAACGCATCCATCCCCGCGGAGCAGGCGTTCGACGCCGTGTTCGCGGTCGATCAGCACGGACGCGTCGTCGCCCACCTGGGCTACGAGCAGGCGTCCGGTAACGCCAATTTCGAGCTGGGTGGCTACCCGGTGGTGGCCGACGCGCTGCGCGGCTACATCCGTGACGACACCCTGGTGCTGGATCGCATCTACCGCGTGGTCGCCCGCCCGGTAGAGCTCGATACGTCGCAGCTGCCCGCGGGCGCTATCATCGGCGCGCGCATCTTGGACGATCGCTTCGCGCGCGAGCTCTCGGCCCGTACGGGAGCGGCCATCGCCTTCTACACGGCGGGGGCGCGTGTCTCCTCGGGCGCTCCCGAGACGTTCCCGTCCGCGCAGCTCGACCAGATCGTCAGCGATTTTGCCTCCCTGGAGGGCGACGAGGAGTACCAGACCAAGGGCCGCAGCAAGGTGCGCACCATTGCCGGCATGATCGGCGTGCAGTACTCCCGCTTGCCGGGCGAGGCGTGGAAGCTCGGTGCAGGCTACGCCGTCGCGCGCGAGCCCAAGGCGGTGGACGGCCCGTTCGGCTTCTCCGAGAAGGCGGACGACCAGGACAAAGCCAACGCGAACGTCGCTCTGGCGGTAGCGATCGCGCTCGGCGCAGCGCTGATCGGCATCGTCTTCAGCGTGCTCGAGCACACACGGCCGATCCACAACTTCCGAAAGGAGGTGCAGCGCTTGGCCAAGGGCGAGATCGACCAGCTGCAGCCCAGCCGCTTCCGTGGCGTGTTCCGCCAGATTGCCTCGGATCTCAACGACGGCGTCGACAAGATCCTAGCCAAGGGTGGCGGCCCGCGTCGCGGCCCGGCAGACTTGAAGGAGGTGCTCGGCGATCTACCGGCGGAGCCGCAGATGAGCGCCTTCAGCTTCCCGGGTGACCAGCTACCGGTCCCGTCCGGCGTCGGTTCCGGCCCGATCACGGCCCCGATCTCGACGCCCAAGAGCCTGCCCACAGCGCCGGGCAACCCGCGCCTGCCCAAGCCGCCGGCCCGAGCCGGCGCGCTCAATCTGGACTCGACCATGGAAGCCGCCTCCGATGTCCCGTCCAGCGGACAGCCCGTGCCGGCCAGCTACGGGGGTGAGAGCGCCGAGGTCGCGGAGTGGCGCGGGGTGTACCAGGAGTTCGTGGCGCTCAAGCAGCAGTGCGGCGAGAGCACCGACGGCTTCACGTACGAGAAGTTCGAGGCCACGCTCAAGAAGAACCGAGACACGCTGATAACCCGACACGGCGCTCGGCGCGTCAAGTTCAGTGTGTACGTCAAGGACGGAAAGGCAGCGCTCAAAGCCTCTCCGCTCAAGGACTGAGGGCGCTCCCGCTCGGGACCTCCCGGCGCTAGGTTTGCTGCTGGGACGCCCCCTTGACCCCACTTCGGGGTTCTGGGACGTTCCAGCGCCAAGCCATGTCCGAACCTCGTCTGCACAAAGTCCTCATCATCGGCTCCGGGCCTGCCGGCCTCACGGCGGCCATCTACGCAGCGCGCGCCAACCTCAAGCCGCTGTGCGTGGAAGGATTCAACGCAGGCGGGCTCATCCCTGGTGGTCAGCTGATGTTCACGAGTGACGTCGAGAACTTCCCCGGTTTTCCGACCGCCGTGCACGGTCAGGAGCTGATGATGCGATTCCGCCAGCAGGCGGAGAATCAGGGCACCGAGATCATCACCGCGGACGTGCAGAAGGTGGACTTCTCGCAGCGGCCGTTCAAGGTCTGGGTGGGCGAGGACGAGAACGTGCTCCACCTCGCAGAGACGGTCATCATCGCCACGGGCGCCCGCGCCAACTACCTCGGCTTGGAGAGCGAGCACGTGCTCAAGAACAAGGGTGTCAGCGCTTGCGCGGTTTGCGACGGTGCGCTCTTCCGCGGCGAGGACGTCGCCGTGGTCGGCGGTGGGGACACCGCGATGGAAGAGGCGAGCTACTTGGCCGGCCTCTGCAAATCCGTCACCTTGCTGCACCGTCGCGACGAGTTCCGCGCCTCCAAAGCCATGGAAAAGCGCGTGATGGAGAACCCGAAGATCACGGTACTGCGCTCACACGTCGTGAGCGAGGTGCTGGATGTCTCGCAGGACAAGGTCACCGGCTTGAAGGTGAAAGACCTGAAGAGCGGCGACACGAAGACGCTGGATGTAGGCGCCTTGTTCGTCGCCATCGGCCACACGCCCATGACGGACCTGTTCAAGGGCCAGCTGGAAATGCACCCGAACGGCTACCTCAAGGTGGAGCCGGGTACGACGCGGACCAACATCCCCGGTGTCTTCGCGGCCGGTGACGTGGCTGACTTCACCTACCGCCAAGCCGTGACGGCTGCCGGCACGGGCTGCATGGCCGCGCTGGACGCGGAGCGGTTCCTGGCGGCTCACCATTAGCTCATGACGAGCGAGCTCGATCCGGCGGCCGAGCTTCGCTTTCTCACGGAGGCGCTGCGCGCGCACGCCGAGTGGCAGCGCGCGTGCGGCGCCGAGGCACTG
>JAEYOT010000917.1 GCA_023411445.1 Pseudomonadota bacterium | reverse complement strand
GCTGCTCCAGCGCGCGACGCCGGAGCAGCTGCGCGTGGTGGTGCTCCACCAGCCGGTGGCGGTGCCGCGCGCCTCCGAGCTTCACAACGTGTGCCACGGCAGTGAGCCGGCCGTGCGAGCCTGGTCCGCGGCGGGCGCCGACGTGATCCTGGCGGGGCACATTCACTTACCCTTCGTGCTGCCGCTGACGGAGGTGTTCTCGGGCTTGAGCCGCCCCGTGTGGGCGATCAACGCCGGAACCGCTGTCTCCGCGCGCGTGCGCTACGACGCGGGCAACTCCGTGAACGTGCTCCGCACCGAGCGCGGCGCCGGCGGCGAGCGGGTCTGCTGCGTGGAGCATTGGAGCTTCAGCGCCGCCGCCTCGCGCTTCCTCCGCGCTACCGAGCTGAGGTTGAGCTTCGGCTGAGCGGGACGTAGAGTGCTGCGAGTATGCAGCCGCCCGCGGCTTTGCCGGATTTCGAGAGCTTCGGGCAGCAGCTCGCCCCCTCTTCGCCACGCCACCGCGCGCTGCGCGACCTCTACGACGTGCTCCTGCGCTGTGAGCCGCTGGCGAGCCAGCTCGAGCGGGTGGACGGCGTGCAAGCGCTATTCGGCTGGCTGGCCTCGCGCCGCGCGGCTCCGCCGTTTCCGTCCGCGCCGCGCGAGACGCCGCAGCTGACTCGCCTGCGCTGGCTACTGCACGCGCTCGAGACCCAGCCGGCGGTGAGCGGGCGCCTCTCGCTGTGCGTGGAAGCGGTGCTGGCGGACAGCGTGGGCGGCGGCTTGTTCGGACGCCTCGGTCTACCCAGCGATCGCGGCTTCCTGTCGGAGACGATCGATCGCATCTCGCGCGGCCTGCTGCCCGAGCCCATCGACGAGCGAGACCTGACGCAGCTGCTCGGACGCGCGCTGCCGAGCCAGGCCGCGCTGCGCACGTTGGAGGCGACGCCGCCGGAGCTGGTAGCGCGCTTGCTGCGCGCGCTGTGCCCGGGCGCTCGCTCACCGTGGGCGCCCCTGCTGGAGCACCTCAAGGATGCGTGCCGCTTGCTGGCCCTGCGCATCTCCGCCACCGGCTTGTCCGACGCCATTCGCGCGCGCAGCCCGCGCGGGCGCCTCGCGCAGTCGCCGTTTTATCACCTGCCGCGCGCCGTCGATCAGCTGCTGACAGACGTGGCAAGCTACCGCGCCGCGGGCGCCGACCCCCACCGTGCGGCGCTTTCCGTGCGCGCGAGCCTGGACGAGTGCCACGAGACGATGCAGCGCTGCCGCGCCGTCACCGACGAGGTGGTGAAGAACCTCGAGCACTTCGGCGTCAGCGTGGACGTGGTCTACCGCATCGAGCTCGTGGGCCAGAGCCTGACGCGGCTCACGCTGCTGCTGCGCCAGCTGGAGCCAGCCAGCGAGCTGGGTCGCGCGGCGGAAGCGCAAGCGCTCACGGCAGAGCTTGCCAGCTTGCGCCTGCGCGATCGCAAGCTGACGGACATCGCCGGCAGCAACCTGCACCTGCTCGCGCGCAAAATCATCGAGCGCGCCGGGCACACCGGCGAGCACTACATCACGTCCACGCGCCGCGAGTACTTCATGATGCTGCTCTCTGCCGGCGGCGGCGGCTTGCTCACGACCGGGACGGCAGCGCTGAAGTTCTTGATCGGCTGGGGCCACTTCGCGCCCTTCGCGGAGGGCATGCTGTCCGCGTGCAACTACGCGGGCAGCTTCATCCTGATGCAGCTGTTGGGCTTCACGCTGGCGACCAAGCAGCCTTCCATGACCGCAGCGGCGCTGGCCGGCACCTTGCACGGCAGCGCCGGGCACACGGAGCTGGCAGATCTCGTCGCCATGATCGCGCGCATCACGCGCTCGCAGCTGGCAGCTGCCATCGGCAACATCGGCATGGTGATCCCGGGCGCGCTGGCCTTCGACGCGCTCTGGCGCAGCCGGCACGAGGGCGCGCCGTTCTTGGATCCGGACACGGCCAGCTACGTGCTCGCCTCGCTGCACCCCACGCAGAGCGGCACCATCCTGTTCGCGGCGTTGACCGGCGTGCTGCTCTGGTCCTCCAGCATCGCTGCCGGTTGGCTCGAGAACTGGGCCGCCTACCGGCGGCTGCCGGAGGCGATCGCGGAGCACCGCTACGGGCGAGTGGTCGGCCGCAGGACCATGCGCTGGCTGGCTGGGTTCCTTCAGCGCAACATCGCCGGCTTCGGCGGCAACAGCACGCTCGGCTTTTTGCTGGCGATGACGCCGGTGATGGGAAAATTCTTCGGGCTACCGCTGGACGTTCGGCACGTCACGCTCTCCACGGGCGCGCTCACGTTGGCCGTCTGCTCGCTGGGCATCGGACCAGAAACGACCGGCGCCTTGTTGTGGGCCGCGCTGGGCATCGCCATCATCGGCAGCTTGAACTTCGGTGTCAGCTTCATGTTGGCACTGGCGGTAGCGCTGCGCGCGCGCGACGCACGCCGCTCCGATCGCATGCGCTTGATCCTTTCGGTGCTCGCGACGTTCGCGCGCTCACCACTTCAGTTCGTGTTTCCTCCGCCTCGAGACGGAGCCGCGCCCGTGCACGGCCCCGTCTCGGTGCCGCCACCGCCCGCGCGCTGAGCAGCGCGAGCCGCGCTCAACCGATGCCGAGCTGGCCACCGATCAGGATCATGAACAGGTCCGTCGTGGGTAGCACGAACAGGTTCAGCTGCTCCGAGCGCACGCTGCCAGTCCCTGGGTTGTAGGAAGGCATCAGGTAGCTGATGGAGCCACCGTAGGTCATGGTGGCCTCACCTTCGCTGAACGGAACGTAAGTGCCGAGCTGACCGCCGAGCGCGAAGCCGTGGCCCTTCTGCTTGAGCGATTTCGCGTCGAGCTGGCCGAACTTCATCCACTGCAGGCCCGCGCTGGCACCCAGCAAGCCGGCCGCGCTGCTGGAGTCCATCGTCTCACCGCCGACGTCCGAGGACATCTTGACGTAGCTGAGCTGAGCCGACGGCTCCAAGAAGAAGCCGAACCACTTACCGCCCTTGTCGTTCGGGAACTGGCCACCGGTCAAAAAGCGCATGCTCAAGCCGGCGGTGATGCCCGTCATGTTGAACATGTCATTTCCACCGATCAGCAAGTTCGCCGTCAAGCCGAGCTGGGTCGCGCCGGTCTTCGGCCCTCGCACGCGATCCACCGTTTCCTTCGTGACGCTCAAGCGCAAGCCGTCGCTGCTCGCGTCGGCGGACGTCTGCTTCGTACAGACTTGACCCGGTGCGGTCGAGCAGTCCTCCGTCGCGCGGTACTTGGCGCTCACCTCGCCGCCCTTGGCGGTGAGCTCGGCGCGCTCGTGACACGCGGCGTCGCCCTCACCGCACTCGTGCGCCATGCTCGCGCTGACGCCGCTGCGATCGGCCACCGCCGTCACCTCCGTCCGCTCCGGACGAGGCCCCAGGAATGCTCCACCCGAGGGCGCTGCTGCTGCTTGCTCCGGCGCGCCGCTCGGGGGCGTGACGGCCGGCTCCGCGGCGGGTCCGGCGGCCGACGGCGCCGGGGCTGGAGCCTGCGGCGCGGTCACGTCTACCCCCTTCACGTCGTCCCACATCACCGTCTTCTGTGTGCCGTCGGTCAGCACGATCACGACGTACTTGCCGAGCTCCTGTAGCTTGACCTGGCCTTCGAGGCGCGTGCCATCGCGCAGCGTGACGACATCCGCGCTCGCCGCGCCCGCAAAGAGCAAGCTCGCGCAACACCAGCCGACCACGACATACGAGCGCTGACGGACCATGGTAACCTCCTGAGATGCTCGAGCGCGAAAGCGCGCTTTAGCCAAAGACCCTCGAACGGCAGAAGCGCTCGCGGCTTGAGGCGCAAAAGCTCCGTACGAGCTCGCGCGAGCGTACGACTCAGCGATGATGAGGTGCTACTCGCCGCAGCTAGACCAACGCCGGCTTCGCCGCAGCGAGCGCGCGAGCCAGGTGGAGCAGCGGCGCCGTCACGCTCGCGCCGTGCGCGCACAGCCCTTCTCCGGTCTCATCGACGAGCACCAGGTAGTCGCGCGGGACGACGTCGTAGCCGGCCAAGTGCCGGACGTGGCGGAGCGTGCGACCAGCGCCGAGCGCGAGCTCCGCTACCTCCGTGATCGGCGCTTGGCGATCGAAGGGCGCCCCGTAGCGCTCCAGCACGCGCTCGAGAGCACCCGGTGGGAGCGCGAAGGAGCCGTCTGCGGTGACGATCTCGAGCCCGCCTGCCGGCGCCGTCACACGCAGGTAGACAGACGACAGCTCCCCACCTTCGGCGATTGCTTCGTGAATCTTCAGCATGGCGCGCGCGCCGCAGTCTAGCGCTGACGAGGCGGCGCAGCTCTTGTAGGCTCAATCTCGGACGGATGGATAGGCCGCTTTACTTGGGAATCGATCTGGGGACCACCAACTCGGCGGCCAGCGCCTTCGATGGAGAGCAGCTGCTCGCCATCCGTACGCAGAGCGGCGAGACCCTCACGCCCAGCGTCGTGCGCATCGACGCCAAAGGGGGCGTGAGCGTCGGCGCCCGAGCTCGCCGCTTCCTGCAGCGCGATCCGGACAACACCCGCGCAGAGTTCAAGCGCCTGATGGGCTCGCAGAATCGCTGCGAGTTCAAGGCGGCCGGCCTGAGCCGCACGCCCGAGGAGCTGTCGGCGGAGGTGCTGCGCTCGCTGCGCAAGGACGTCGAAGCGCAGCTCGGCTTCGCTCCGGAGCAAGCCGTGGTCGCGGTGCCGGCCCTGTTCGAGCTGCCGCAAATCAAGGCCACCAGCGAGGCCGCGCGCTTGGCCGGCTTCACCCGCATCGAGACGATCCAGGAGCCGGTGGCCTCCGCGTTGGCCTCCGGCTGGACCGCAGAAGAGTCGCGCGGCCACTGGCTCGTCTACGACCTGGGCGGAGGCACCTTCGATGCGTCGCTGCTGGAGACGCAGGAGGGGCTGCTGCGCGTCGTCGGTCACGACGGCGACAACTTCTTGGGTGGCCGCGACTTCGACCTGGCGCTGGTCGATTGGCTGCTGGAGCGGCTCGCGGAGCAAGGCGTGCGGCTCGAGCGCAGCAACGCCGCGCACGCGGGCGCCATCGCGCGGCTAAAAGCGCACGCGGAGGAGGCGAAGATCGAGCTCTCTCGTGCGGAAACCAGCACGCTGTTGCTCGACGACCTGGAGGTGGACGGCGAGCCCTGCGGCGACCTGGAGCTGGTCGTCACTGCGCGCGAGCTGGCCGACGTGACGGCTCAGCTGGTGGATCGCTCCATCCGTGTGTGCGAGCGGCTGCTCAAGCAGCACGGCGTGCGCGAGCTCGAGCGCGTGGTGCTGGTCGGCGGCCCCACGCTGACGCCGTCGCTGCGTGAGCGCCTGGAGGGCGCGCTGCGAGCGCCGTTCGGCGCCGGGCTAGATCCAATGCTGCTCGTCGCGCAGGGCGCCGCGCTGTTTGCGGTCACGGCGGGTCTGGACGCGCGCCCCAAGAGCCAGAGCGCCGCGGCGCCGAAGGGACCGAAGCTCTGGCTGCAGTACCCCGCGATGACGCCAGACACGTCGCCGTTCGTGGTCGGCCGCAGCTTGAGCAGCGAAGGTGAGCCCCAGCCGGAGGCGGTGCGCTTCACGCGGAAAGACGGCGAGTGGGCGAGCGAGTGGCTCCCGTTCGAGCCGGACGGCACCTTCTCCGGCATGTTGTCGCTCAAGCGGCGCCAAGCCGGCGTCTTCGCGGTGGAGGTGACGCAAGTGGGCGGCAACGTGGTCGCCGCCACCCCGGCGGAGATCTCGCTGATGCACGGCGTGGCCATCGGAGAGCCACCGCTGGCCCGCACCATCGGCGTCGCGCTGGCAGACGACAGCGTGCAGGTCTATTTCGAGCGTGGCTCGCCGCTGCCCATGCGCAAGACGTTCACGCTGCGCACCGTCCAAGCCGTGGCACCTTCGGCGGACTACGCGCTGCGCGTGCCCATCGTGCAGGGTGACTTTCCGTTCGCGCACCTGTGCCGCCTGGTCGGCGTGATCGAGATCCCGGCTCGGTCCCTGAAGCAAAGCCTGCCGATGGGCTCGGTGGTGGAGCTCACGCTGGAGGTGGATCGCGGCGGCGCGCTCTCGGTCAAGGCGCTGATCCCGGCGCAAGAGCTGGTCTTCGATCGGGTAGAGCAGCTGGTCGCGCCTGCCGCTTCGCCGGAGCAAATGAGCGAGCTGACGCGGCAGCTACAGCAGCGCGCCGCCGAGCTCCGCGCCAGCGGCTTCCGCAACGGTGAGCGCGCCGCCATCACGGCCCTAGCACAGTTCGAAGCTACGCTGGCGGAGATCCAGAAAGACATCGCCGCGGCGCAAGGTGGCAGCGCGGACGCGGCCGAAAAGGCCCGCCGCGCCATCATCGACGCGGACGGCCTGCTCGGCGATCTGGAAGCGCAGAACGCCTGGCCGGAGCTCAACGCTCGCGTGTTCGAAGAGCACAGCTTGGCTGCGAGCTGGCTGGAGCAGCTGGGCACCGAAACAGAGCGCAAGACGCTGGCGCAGTGTATGGATCAGATCCAGCGCTCGCTGCGCAGCAAGAGCCCGCGTGAGATCGAACGCCACTTGAACACGGTCGCGCGCTTGCGCCTGGCCGCCTACCTACGGCACCCGGACGCGTGGAGCTGGGAGCTAGACGCCTGCTCCAACCGCCTGCAGGACGCGAGCGACCCGCGCCAAGCGCAAGCGCTGCTCAACAAGGCGCGCAGGGCCGAGCTCGCCGGCAACCGCGCAGAGGTCGAGCGCGCCGTGCGGGACCTCTGGCGGCTCCTGCCAACCCATGGCGAGGAGCGTGCGTTGGGCTTCGATTCGGGCGTGCGATGAAGCGCGAAGAGCTGGAGCAAAATCCGTTCTGGGTGCTGGGCGTGCCGCCCACGGCCTCGCGCATGGAAGTAGAGCGCGCCGGCCAAAAGCTCCTGCTCCAGCTCGGCATCGGCGCGGCTTCCGCGCAAAGCTACGACACGCCGTTGGGGCCGAGGCCGCGCGACGAGGCGGCGGTGCGCACCGCGCTAGCGGCGCTGCGCGATCCGCTGGCGCGCGCGTTGGCCGAGCCGTGGAGTGAAGTGAAGGCCGAGAATCGCCCCGCCCCGCCGGCGTTTGCAGGTGCCCTACGGAGCATCGGCTGGAGGCCGCCGTGTACGGGGCAGCGTTCTTAGTTTTCATTATCGTCCGCATCATCATGGCGGCGCGCTCCGGCGAGAACGAGGCGTCGACCAATACCCGCCCGATCTTCTTCACGCTGCTGCGCGTGGCAGTCGGCGCAGCGCTCTTGACCATGACGGTCAACGAACGGCGCCTCGGTGTGGGCGCAATGACGATGCTGGTGCTGCTGCCGGGCGTGCCAGTTGCGCTCGTGGCCTGGCTCGGTATCCCCGTGCTGCCGTACTGGCTCACGCGCGGCCTACGCCCGTGGAGCGCCTCCAAGGAGAACCGCGGCGCTGCGGTGTTCTGGGAGCTCCGAGCGCGTGTGCGCCATGGCTGGCTACTCGGCCCGGCGCAGCTGAAGAAGCTAGCTGACTCGATCTTGCTGGCTACGGACGCACCGACGGCGCGAAGCTACACCATCGCCGCGCAAGCCATGGTCGACGCGCTGCGGGGCGACCACGAGCAGGCTCGCCTGCTGTTCAAGCTCGCGCTGGAGCTTCGGCACAATAGCTACGTCGTGCGCAGCTACTGCCACGCTTGGCTCCTGGCCGATGCCGCCGAGCGCGGCAATTGGGTACAAGTGCTGCGCTTAGCGCGCCTGGGTCCCTTCAGTGTACGAAAGCTGCTCTTTCGCAGCTGCGCCGAGCAGCTGCTCGGCCTCCGCTCGCACTCGCGGCTACGGCTCCGCCTCTTGTGGCTGCTCGCCCCGGGCCGGCGTCACACGCTCGCGCTGGTGCGAGCCTGTGAGCGCTTCACGCGCGAGGAGCCGCCGGCGCTGGGCCGCGACTGGCGCGCCGCCTTCGAGGGCGCTGCGCGGCTGGTCGT
>JAEYOT010000893.1 GCA_023411445.1 Pseudomonadota bacterium | reverse complement strand
CTCGAGAACTCGGCTTCGGCGGAGGCCACGAGCGAGCTGGCGCGAGCCATGAGCCGGTCGGGCGATCGCGAGCACGGCGCGCGCAGCACCGAGTTTGCCGGCCTACTCCAGCGAGCGGCCATGGCCTCGCTGGCGCCGAGCTATCCTGACGTGCCCGATGGCGGCGTGAAGCGCGCAGGCTTTTACGTGCTGGCCGGTGCCCGCATGCCTGCCGTGCTGTTCGAGACGTCCTTCATCTCGAGCGCCCGCGACGAGACTCGCTTCAACACCGGGGATTTCCGGCAGAAGCTCGCGGACGCCATCGTGAACGCCATCCGCGCCTACCGTGAAGGGCGAAAGTAGCGAGCGGCGGCCGGAGCACGGTTGCCCCAAGAGCCGCTGGGCGTCGTCGCCCCACGTCACGGTCGCGGTAATCCCGGTTGACGGGGAAGGGAGCCGTACTTATGGTGTTGGGCCATTTCGGTGGCGTTTTGAAAGACAACGAGGCTCCCATGCGGGACAAAGAACAGCAGATGAGTAAGGCCCAGCTGAAGAAATTCAAGGACATGCTGGAGGCCAAGCGCCAGGAGATCATCAAGCGCGCTCAGCAGACCTTGGACGAGGACATGACCCTCGACGCCAATGACCTGCCCGACGAGATGGATCTTGCCTCGAGTGAGTACCTGCAGTCTTTCACGTTCCGGCTCCGTGGCCGCGAGAAGGCCTTCCTGGACAAGATCCAGAAGGCGCTCGAGAAGATCGACAACGGCACCTTCGGTACCTGCGACGACTGCGGCGAGAAGATCTCCGTGAAGCGCCTGGAGGCCCGTCCGGAGACCACGCTCTGTATCCGCTGCAAAGAGGATCAAGAGCGCGTCGAAAAAGACTTCACCTGAGCCAGCGTCACGGGAGCCTGCCTTGGGCTCCCGTCGTTTACCGCCCCCGACGAGCCGTCGCCTTGGCCTTGGGGGCGGCGCTGCGTTTGTCGGCTGGCGTCGCGCTCGCGCTGCGCGCCTTGGGCTTGATCGCGGCGCTACCACCTGCGGCGTGTTGCTCGAGCGTGCCGCGCAGGAACCGGCCGGTGTGGCTCTGCGCGTGTTGAGCTACTTGCTCTGGCGTCCCTTCCGCGACGATGTAGCCGCCTTGCTCGCCGCCCTCCGGGCCCATGTCGACGACCCAATCGGAGCAGGCGATCAGGTCGGTGTTGTGCTCGATCAAGAGCACGGTGTTGCCGGCGTCGCGTAGACCGAGCAGCGCGTGCGTGAGCAGCTCGATGTCCGAGAAGTGCAGGCCCGTGGTGGGCTCGTCCAGCACGTACAGCGTGCGGCCTGTGGCCTTGCGGCTGAGCTCGGTGGCGAGCTTCACGCGCTGAGCCTCGCCGCCGGACAGGGTGGTGGCGGGTTGGCCGAGCTGGATGTAGCCGAGGCCGACTTGGCGCAGCGCAGCCAGCTTCTGCGCGATGCGCGGGATGGATTCGAGCAGCTCGGAGGCCTCGTCGACGGTGAGATCCAGCGCGTCGGCGATGCTCAGGCCGCGGAAGCGGACTTCCAGCGTTTCGCGGTTGTAGCGCTTGCCGGCGCAGGCGTCGCACGTGACGTACACATCCGGCAGGAAGTGCATCTCCACGCGCAGCACGCCGTCCCCCTGGCACGCTTCACAGCGGCCACCCTTGACGTTGAACGAGAAGCGACCTGGCTTGTAGCCGCGCGCTCTCGCGTCCGGCAACCCGGCGTAGAGCTCGCGCAGGTGCGTGAAGATTCCGGTATAGGTGGCGGGGTTGGAGCGCGGGGTGCGGCCGATCGGCGCCTGGTCGATGCTGATGACCTTGTCGATGTGCTCCAGACCCTCGATGCGATCGCAGCTACCGACGAGACCGGTCGCGCCGTACAGCTGAGCCCGCACCGCGCTGAGCAGGGTGTCGACGATCAGGCTGCTCTTGCCGGAGCCGCTGACGCCGGTCACCGCTACGATCACGCCGAGCGGCACGTTCAGCGTGACGTCCTTTAAGTTGTGCGCTTTGGCGCCGACGACGCGCAGGGTCGAGCCGTTCGGCTGCTTGCGCTGGCTGGGGATCGGTAGCCGTTTCTGGCCGGACAGGTACGGCCCGGTGACAGAGCCGGGATCCTGCATCAGATCCTGAGGCGTGCCTTGGGCCACGATCTGCCCGCCGAGCGCGCCTGCGCCAGGACCCATATCCAGCACGTGATCGGCGGCCAAGATCGCCTCACGGTCGTGCTCGACGACGAGCACGCTGTTGCCCTTCACGACCAGGCGCCGGAGCGCCTCGAGCAGCCGCTCGTTGTCGCGAGCGTGCAGGCCGATGCTGGGCTCGTCCAGCACGTACAACACGCCGACCAGCGACGCGCCGATCTGCGTGGCCAAACGAATGCGCTGCCCTTCACCGCCAGAGAGCGTGTGCGTGGCGCGATCCAGCGCGAGGTAGTCCAGGCCCACGTCGATCAGGAAGCCGAGCCGCTCCGTGACCGCCTTGACCAACGGTAGGGCGATGGCCGCGTCTCGCTGGGACAAGCTGCTGTTCTTGGAGAACTCGAGCAGGAACTCGCGCAGGCTGCGCAGCGGGAGCTGGCACAGCTCCGCGATGGTCTTGTCGCCGAGCCGCACCGCCAGCGCCTCGGGGCGCAGCCTGACGCCGCCGCAGGCCTCGCAGATCTGAGTGACGATGAAGCGGCCCAGATCTTCGGCGCGCACGGCGCCTTCTTCGGCGTCCTGCTCTGGATCTTCTCCCTCGGGCAGCGCGCCGGACTCGAGCATGCGGGTCAGGCGTGGGACGATGCCTTCGTAACTGATAGCGGCGCCGCGCCCGCGCTTCGGCTTCACGCTGCCGCCGTGAAGGATGGCGTGGCGGATGGCCTCCGGCAGATCGGCCCAAGGCGTGTCCGGGTCGGCGCCGAGCACTTCGACCACGCGCGCTACTTCGGCTGCCGTAGCGACCGACCCCCGCCGCCCGAAGGCCGCGACGGCGCCCTCGCGCAGGGAGCGGGAGACATCCGGCACCACGCGGCCCTCGTCGATGGCCGAGCGCACGCCGAGGCCGTCGCAGACCGGACAGGCGCCGTGCGGGCTGTTGAACGAGAAGAGGCGTGGCTCCAGCGGGGGGAGGGTGATGCCGTACTCCCAGCTGACGAGCCGTTCGCTGCGCACCAGCGGCGCGCTGCCGTCCCCGGCATCGATCAAGAGTGTCCCGTCGCCCAGCTTCAGCGCCAGCTCGACTGAGTCCGTGACACGGCCCTTGGCGCCCTCTTTGACCACGATGCGGTCGACTACGACGTCGAGGTCGTGCGGCTGCTCTGGGTCCAGCATGAGCTCGTCGGCCAGGTCCGTGCTCTGCCCGTCGACGCGGGCGCGCACGAAGCCATCCCGCCGGAGGCGCTCTAGCTCGGCCGCGAGGTCGCTCTTCTTGCCCCGGGCGATCGGGGAGAGCAGCGACAGGCGCGACCCCTCGCCGCGGCTCAAGATCTCGTCAACGATCTCCTGCACCGTGTAAGCCCGCAGCACCTTTCCGGATTTGGGGCAGTGCGGCACCCCGATGCGGGCGTAGAGCAGGCGGAGGTAGTCCGCGATTTCCGTGACGGTGCCGACCGTCGAGCGCGGGCTCTTGCCCAGGCCCTTCTGCTCGATGGCGATGGCCGGGCTGAGCCCCTCGATGCTCTCCACGCGTGGCTTGGGCAGCTGATCCAGGAACTGCCTGGCGTACGCTGACAGCGATTCCACGTAGCGGCGCTGGCCCTCCGCGTAGATGGTGTCGAACGCCAGCGAGGATTTGCCCGAGCCGCTCGGTCCCGTAATGACCACGAGCTGATTGCGCGGGAGATCGCAGCTAACGCTCTTTAAGTTGTGCTGGGTGGCCCCGCGGACGACCAGACGTTCCATTGCCAGAACGGCTAGATGTAACACACGCCCCAGGGCCGGGGGCCGCAGTTCGGCTCCCGCCGACCGGCCCGGCCTCACCGCGGCCACGTCCGGCTCCTCCTAGGCATGCCCCAGCCCAGCGCTCAGCCGGACTGCTGGCGGCTGCGGACGGCGTGTTGCTACCCCCGGGACCTTCGACTAGCCTCCCGCCGCCGTGCTTGTCTTGAAGTTCTCGCTGGCTCGTGACGCGGTCTCGCTGCCGCAGTCTCGCGCGGCGGGGGGTCGGGAGCGCTTCCGTCGCGCCCGGCGCCAATCCTTCTCGTTATTGAGGTACAAGCTCGACCGGAGGGTTGACCGCCTCCGACGGGCCCATAGCTCAATCGGTCAGAGCCCCCGGCTCATAACCGGGTTGTTCCTGGTTCGAACCCAGGTGGGCCCACTGGCCGTGGCAGCGCGCAGCAGGTAGAGCACTCCGAGGAGCCGACACTTAACGTGAGCATTCAGTCCCAGATCGACGCACTTGAGAAACTGTCAGAGCTCGATGCCGAGCTGAAAGAGCTCGGCGACGTGTTGCGCAAGGAGCGCGGGGAGCTCGACGGTAAGAAGTCCCGCCTGGCGGAGCTCGTCGAACGGCTCTCGCGCGGCAAGCAGAGCATCGAGGAGATGGAGCGTGCTCGCGGCGACCTCATGGGGGAGCTGCGGCAGATGACCATCCAGATCGATCGCTCGCGCGAGAAGCTCTCCCGCTGTCGCACCGAGCGCGAGGCCAACGCCGTGCAGCGTGAGCTCGAAGAGCTGCGCAAGCTGCACCGCGACCGCGAGATCGAAATCGAGAAGCTGGACGCGCTGATCGAGCAAGGTCGCAGCGACGTGACCGGCGTGCTTGGAGAGCACGACAAGCTAGAAGCCGAGCTGAACGCGATCGAGGGCGAAGCCACCGGCCGCATCGGAGAGGCGCAGAGCCGCTTCGACGATCGCTCCAAGCACCGCGGGGAGCTGGTCAAGGCCGTGCCGCCGCAGCTCTATCGCCGCTACGAGCTGGTGCGCAGCCGTCGCGGCACCGCGCTGGCGTACACGCACACCGGCATCTGTAGCGCGTGCAACATGCACCTGCAGCCGATGCTGTTTCAGAAGCTGAAGCGCGGTGAGGAGCTCGGGCAGTGCCCCAGCTGCAACCGCATCATCTACTTCCGCGCGGTCATGCCGGCCGGCGAAACCGAGTCGAGCGGTCAGTGAAGGCGTGCCCAGCGTGCGGTCGCCTCTACCCGGATGATGCTGGCTTCTGTCCGGTCGACGGCTCGCAGCTGAGCAGCGCCACTCAAGTACCGGTCCTGGCGGACGATCAGGACTCTCGTATCGGTCAGCTGCTGTGCGGCCGCTACCAAGTGCGCCGCGTGGTGGCGGACGGGGGCATGGGCCGTGTGTACGAGGCGCTGGACATGCAGCAGCGCCGCAACGTGGCGCTCAAGGTGCTCCACCCGGACGTCGCCGGCGATCAGGTCGCGGTCGAGCGCTTCAAGCGCGAGTTCGAGGTGAGCAAGCTGCTGCCCCACGATCACATCGTGGAGGTGCTCGATTTCCAGCCCACCAACGACGGCTCCTTCGCGCTGGTGATGGAGTACCTCTACGGTGAAGAGCTGCGCGCGACGTTGAAGCGCGAGACCACCATTCCGCCGGCGCGCGTGGTGCGCATGCTGAGCCAGGTGGCGATCGGGCTGGACGGCGCGCACGCCCGGAAGCTGGTCCACCGCGATCTGAAGCCGGACAACCTGTTCTTGTGTCAAACCAGCGAGGGCGACACCGTCAAGCTGCTGGACTTCGGCTCCGTCAAGGACAAGGGCGAGTCCGCCAAGAAGCTGACCGTGCTCGGCACCACGATTGGCTCCCCGTTCTACATGGCGCCCGAGCAGGCGCAGGGGCTGGACACGCTGGACCACCGCGCCGACGTGTGGGCACTCGCGGCGATCATCTACGAGTGCGTGGTCGGCTCGGTTCCGTTCATGGGCGTCAACGGACCGAGCATCCTGCTCGAGATCTTGACCAAGGAGCCCAAGCCGCCGAGCGTCGCCGCTCAGGGCGGCAAGCACCCCGTGCCGCCCACGCTGGACCGCGTGATGACGCACGCGTTCAAGAAGCAGGCGGGCCAGCGCATCGGCTCGGTCGGCGCGCTGGCGGACGCGGTGGGAGCTGCGTATGGCTTGACCGGCACACACCAAGAGTGGGCCAAGGTGAGCGAGGCGGAGCTGACACAGCGCATCTCGGCGAAGCTACCGGAGCTGATGGCGGC
>JAEYOT010000883.1 GCA_023411445.1 Pseudomonadota bacterium | reverse complement strand
GGGCTACATGGGCGCAGCCACGCCTCTCGACGGGGCCCAGCCCCCGTACGGCAACTCGCATCGCCTGATCGCCAACGCAGGACACACGGATTTTTGTCAAAGTCCCGCTTACCAGGCCGCGTGCAACTACGTGTTTGGAGTGCCGCCCGAGAACCACGCAGGTACCCCGCCCTGAACTAGCAGCTCATCGCCGAGAAGACCTTCTTCGATCGTCCTCAGGATCGGGCAGACGTCGCCGCCCTCCGTGCCAAGACCAAGCGAACGTCGGCAATGAAGCACCGCACGCGTCCCCGTTCCTAAACCTTGTTAGTGCACGAGAGGGACTTGCGCCCGGAGACGACGCCGCAGGCGGAGGCGCAGCGGCCTGAAGACCCTCCGAGCGCACGGAAACTCCATCGGGGTTTCCAGTGCACGAGGAGGGACTTGAACCCCCACACCTTGCGGTACCGGAACCTAAAAGCGTTTGAACGAGCGCGAGTAGGCGCGAACGGTCGAAATCCTCGACATCGGCGAGGGGTGCTCGCGTCGTTTCGCGCTCGCTTTGAGGCGCTCGGGACGATTCAGGGACTTTTCCGGTGAGCTCGGGGATGGCCTCATCGAGCGGAGAGAGCCAGCCCAGGTTGAGCTCAGCGGCCGTCCGAGCGGCGCGCCGGTAGCGGTTAATCATGGCGCTCGACCGGTGGCCGGTGCGGTCAGCGACCCAGGTCTCGGTGCGGCCGGTAGCGAGGGCCAGGGTCACAAAAGTCGCGCGCAAGTCGTGGATGCGGATGGGGCTGCGATTCGCGCCCTTGCTGAAGAGCTGCGGTCGGATACCCGGCACCGCGTCGAGGTGACCTCGGAAGGTACCTGCGAGGTGTTCGACACCGATGGTTTTGCCGTTCTGGGCGAACACCAGGCCACCCAGCTCCGGATCAGGAGGCGCGATTTCCTTCCACTTCTTGAGGGCGCGCACGACGCTCGGATCCAGCGCCCAGGCGCGAGCTTCGTCCGTCTTGTTCGAGTCGAGCACGAGCGTGCCGCGCTCCAGATCGACGTCGGCCCACGTCAGCGCCCCGGCCTCGCTGCTCCTGAGCCCCTCGCGGGCAAGGACGCCATAGAAGAGCCGATGCATGAGGGGAACCTTGCCGCGGGCGAGCAGACGCGCGTCCTCCTCGGGGTACAGCCAGGCCTGTGCGCGGACCGCAGTGGGCTTGGGCAGGAAGCCGGCCGGTACCGGGTTCCGCTCAATCACACGAGCCGGATAGACCGCGAGCTTGAGAACCCGATGGATCAGCTGGGCAATGTGCCGCCGAGAAGCTGGTGCGAGGTCCAAGGGCAAAGCACGCATCACCAGCTCGGCGTGCTCAGCTTTGAACTCACGCAGCGGGGTCGAACCCACCACCGGGTAGATGTGCGACTTGAGTCGGTAGATGTCGTCAGAAACGGTCCGTTTGATCGGAACGTGGTCCGGGTGAAGCCGATGCAGGTCGCCGCGCGTCCAGCTCTCAGCAAATTCTTGGAAGGTAGGGCCGACGTCGGGCAGGTCGTCTGGGCGCGGCACCTCGAAGTTGCCAGCAATGATCGCGTCGACACCGCGCCGCACGCGATCGAGTCGGTCGGTCGAGGCCTTGGAAGCGAGTTCGAGAAGCTTGACCGCAAATTCATCCCGCCCACCGTCGGCGAGGCGGCTCAGCTGCTCGGCAATAAAGTCGCGACGTTGCTCGGCCTCTTGTTGGGTCTTGCACGTGATCAATGCAACGGACTTTCGGCCGCGCGAGGTCGTGAACTTACCGTACCAGCGCCCCGAACCGAGTGGCTTCTCGAAAACGGTACCGCTTAAAACGCGAGGCATCTACTTGCTCCAAGTTGCTGGCGCGCCGAGCGGTGCTCGCCACGGTGACGGGACTGCGATCTGTTCGACGGTTCGGCCTATGAGCGCCGACGTCTCGGCGACGTAGAGGACGGTCAAGAAGCGATGCCCCAACGCCAGCTGGCGCCGAGACTGTTCGACGGCGATGGCGAGGAGGCCATCAAACCAGCGAGGGTCCTCTTTCCACGTGGCTTCCGGCTCGACGAGCTCAAGCGCAAAGCCCCTAAGGTCCCCGAGGTCAAAGTCGAACCCGTCGCGAAGCGCGTCGAGGTTGCCCGCGCCTTCCTCGAGCTTGTAGCCGAATTGCTCTTCCCACTTGAAATACGTGCCCAACTGGCGGCGCACCTCACGCTGCCCAGCGGAACAGTCGATCGTCAGCTTCGCGTAGCACTTCTTTGAGAGCCAATGCGAGCACTGGTTGCGTTCGCCGCTGCGCACCGCGCCGAGCCCGGAATGAATGAGCGATGTAGCAACGTCAAAACGCAACCACTCGATCTCGGAGGGCAAGAACGCAGCACGCGGGCGCAGCAGGCCGCCGAAGTACGTGTTGGCTCCCAGGCTATTCCCCCGCGTGATTCTCGCGCAGATTCGTGGCGGGCGGGGGTTGGTTTCTCGGACTGTGGGGTCGGCTTCGGGCGCGGGAGCGGTGGCGGAAAGCGAGCAGCCCGGAGGAGACGCGAGTCGCCGCCGGGCTGTCATGTAGGCGCGCGGCTCTGCGCGCACCGCGTGCTTCAGCTGATCAACTGGTCTCGGTGATGGCAGCCTGCAGGTGTTCGGTGGTGACGGACTTGGCTTTCGCGAGGGCGGCGGCGAGGAGGGCGTGGTGGGCGAGCAGGTTGAGTTTCCGCGGTAGGCCGCTGGAGGCTTGGAAGAGCGCCTCCTGAGCGCTGGGCTCGAAAAGCGGCAGCTCGGTGCCGGCGAGGCGAAGCAGGTGCTGGAGGTAGGGGCCAACCTCGTCGCGGGCCAGGCCAGGCACGTGCGCGCGCACCACCACGCGCTGCGAGAGGGCCTCGTGCACGGCCATATTCAGGCGCCGGCGCAGCTCGGGGTGTCCGATCAGCACGAGGCAGAGCCGATTGTCCGAGTCCATCGCGTAGTTGGTGAGGAGGCGCAGGTCTTCCAGGACGTCGCTGCGGAGGTGATGCGCTTCATCGACGATCAGGACCGGCTTCTGCTTGGCTTCGCCGCAGAGCCTGGTTACCTCGTTTCGGATCTGCCGAAACAAGGAGGCGCGGTTGCGCTCGGTGGGTAAGCCAATCTCCCAGGCGATGGTCTTGTACAGGTCCATGACGTTGCCGGTAGTCAGGGAGATGTACAGGACGCGGTGCAGGCCGGTGTGCAACCCCGCCACCATCTTGCGGCACGCAGTGGTCTTGCCGCTGCCGCTCTCGCCGGTGATGACGCCGATGCCGCGCAAGTCGAGCAAGTGACCAAGTCGCGCCTCGAGCTCGCGTTGCGCCGCAGAAGCGAAGAGCTCTTCTGGCTCGATACGCTTGTCGAAAGGATGTCGCGTAAGGCCGAAGTGTTTTCGGTACATCAGAAGACCTCCTTGTCGTCGTCAGCGTCGACCTCTAGCGAGCCGTCAAAGTCGCTCATGCGGAGTCTGTTTTGTGGCTGCTCTGCAGGTTGCGACGGCTGCAAGGCCTTGGTCGTGTGGTCACGCTTGACGAAGCAATTGGCGTACACGTCGACACGCCGAGCCAGCTGCACGCGCTTGCCGCGGTGCCAGATCTGCACGGCGCGCTGCTCGCGAGGTCGCGACGGATCGTAGCGTAGCACCACCGTCTCGCCCACCAGCGTGGCGTCCACCTCGTAGGCGATGCCGTCGAGCGAGACGGTGCGGTCGGCTTGTACGCGCCGCTTCTGCTCGAAGAGAAACAGCTCGCTCAGGTCGTCGGGTGGAAAGCGCACGTCCTCGGAATGCGTCGCCCAGCGATCGGCGGGGGTTTCGCCCTCCAGGCCTCGGTGCGGATTGCGATGGTACTCACCCTCCACCCAGGCCCAGAGCCGCCGGTTGAGCCTGTCGAGGCTCTTCTTGTCTTCAGGTTGCAG
>JAEYOT010000881.1 GCA_023411445.1 Pseudomonadota bacterium | reverse complement strand
CCGCTGCTCCCGCCGGTCGAGCCGCCGCCAGCGCTGCCGCCCCCGCCCGCGTCGCTGCTGCCGCTCTCTGCGTCGTCGGAGCACGCCAGCGAGAGCAGCGCGACGCACAGCCACGCCAGCTGGAAATTTTTCCCCATGAGCTCCATTGTCCTCGCGGCCTGAGTGGCAATCAAGTCGGGGCGTTCAGCAAACTTGCCTCTCCACCCCAGCCGATTACAAACTGGAAGGAGCGTGAGCGAACGCAAAAGTAGCGTGAGAAATTCCCTCGAAGGAGTCGGTCGCGAAGCGGCTGCCCTCGCGCGTCAGGCAACGCTCATCTACCGCGATGTACGCGGCGCGCGTCCGGTGTGGGTGCGCGAGGGGCGCGACGTGGTGATGCTGGTGCACGGCTTGTTCGCGACGGCGGGCGTGCTGCGCCCGTTGCGACGGGAGCTCGAGGCTCGCACCGGCGCGTTCACCACCAGCTTCACGCACCCGCCTGGTCCGGGCATCGCTCGCGTCGCGGCGGACATCAAGGACGCCGTGAGCGCGATCTCGGGAGCGGCTCGCATCCACCTGGTCGGTCACAGCATCGGCGGCGTGGCGGTGCGCTATTTCGTGCAGGTGCTGGGCTCGGATCCGCGCGTGGTGCAGACGGTGTCGATCGGGAGCCCCTTTGGTGGTGCCAAGCCCGCGCGGCTCTTTCCTGCGCCGGTAGGGCGGGACATCGCGCCCGGCAGCGCGCTCTTGGAGCAGCTCTCCCACGGCGCGCGCCAGCGCTTGGGCGTCCCGCACCTCTCGATCGCAGGGCTGCAGGATCACGTCGTGCCAGGCGGTGCGTACTTGGCGGGCGGGGATTGCCTCACGATCGCGGGTTGCGGCCACAACGCGCTGCTTTACCACCCGCGAGTCGTGTCCGAGCTCATCGCGCGCATCGAGCGAGTGCAGGCCGCTGCGTCGATCAGCGACGTGCGCGTCGCGGGCTGACGGTTCGCCGCGGCGTCAGGTGCCGTCGCAGGGCGCTCCGCCTACCGCGGCGGCGCATTCATCAGCGGCGTCTTCCTTTGCCGCCACGGCTGCCAGCGCGCGGGTCGTGTGCAGCACGCGACAGGAGAGATCGTCGCTCTTCTTGGCGTTGGCGATGGAGTACTTCGCGTCCCGCTTGGCCTCGGTCAGCTCCAGACAAGCCTCCTTGCACTGAGCGGCGTCCACCAGCTCCGCGGCGAACTCGTCCGGGCACGCCGCGGCTACCAAGCGACAATAGGCGTCACAGTTGCCGGACTCGCCGTCTTCCTGCTTGCCGGGGCTGCCGCAGTGACCGTCTCCCGTCGGCCCTGAGTGCGAGCAGTGCACCTCCGCCGACAGCGTGGAGGCGAACGCGTGGTAGCGACGGCAGCCGACGGTGTCGAGCTCCTCGTCGTCGTTGGTGCCGGGCTCCAGCGCTCGGCACGTAGCTTGGCACTGCGCTTCGTTCTCGTACTGCGCGAGCGAGCCGGTGCAGGCCACCATCTCGATGTTGCAGTACTCATCACAGGTGGGGGCGTCCTTCGGCGGGTTCACGCAGCGCGGGCCGCCCGGGATCAGCGGCGAGTGCGGGCAGTGGTCCGCCGGCTTGACCGTAGCCGAGCTGAGGTGGACCAGCCGGCACTCGATGGTGTCACCGGTGTAGTCGTCCTTCAGGTCGAAGCGGTCCTGATCGGTGAGGCCGCTGCAGGCTTGCAGGCACAGCTTCGTATCTTCGTGCTTCACGTCCCCCGGACACGCCTGCGGGAACATGTGGCAGTAGGCTTCGCAATCCGTACCGCACACGCCGTTGCCGCCCGGACCCACCGAGCGGCAGTGAACGCCCGGCTCCAGCTCGGCGGCGTTGGCCTCGTGCATGCGGCACGCCAGCGTGTTGCCGACTGGCTCCACCGGATCTCCCGGGTCCATCAGGCGACAGGTGCCCAGGCACAGCTCGAGCTGGGTGTAGACCGCGTTGTCCCCCCGGCACACGCTCATGACCTTGTCACAGTAGGCTTTGCACTCCGGCGATGCATCCGGCGTCACGTTCGGATCCAGCGTGCGATCTTCGATGCCGGCGATGGCCTGGCAAGCGCCGAGCGCCAGGGTGAGCGCGGCGCCGAGCATGAGCTTCTGCAAATCCTTCGACATGATCAAAACCTTCCGACGACGTTGGCGCCAGCAGCGCTCGGCGACAGCACCGGAACCAGCGCGACGCGGTCGCCCTCGCTCGGGCCCCCAGTCAAAAACAAGACGGCGCCCAGCGCGACCAGCGCGCCCCCGGCCGCGAACGCGATGTTCGACAGCTTGGCTTGGTCTTTGGCGTCTTCCGTCAGGGTCAGGCCGGTTTGATTCCGGCACAAGCCTGGATCCGGGCAGTGCTCCTCCGCGTCGCTGTTCTTGCCGATGGCGCGGATGCCGAAATAACTGCCCAGGCCGACGCCGAGCACGCCCACACCGCCCAGCACCAAGCCGACGGTCTGCTGAGTGCTGAGACCGCCTTTGTCGCTCTGTACGAGGGGCGCCGGTTGGGGCGCGGCTGCGTCCGCGGCGACCGGCTGCGGAGCGGCCGGCTCAGTTGCGGCAGTGGCTGGCACCGGCTCGCTGCTCTGCACCAGCGCCGGCACGCGCACGTTGGCGGTCGCTCCGCCACCCTCGACCTTGATCGGCGTGCTCCACGTCTCGTAGCCCGGCGCTGTCACTTCAATCCTGTACTCCCCAGGATCGACAGGCAGCGGCGTCCCGAACAGAGACGGCTCCAGGCGCTGCGTGCCGCGTTTGACCGCCACGCCGGGGATTTTCGCCACGTCGGGGGCGAGCTCGACGGTGAGGCGGCTGAGCTTGCTCTCCAGCGCTTGCGCGCGCGAGGTGGCCACGCGCGCGCGGTCACTCTGACCACTGGTCGTGGCTAGCGACGCCGCTTCGCGGAACGTCGCCCAAGCGCTGGCGGTGCGGCCCACGCGCTCGTAGCACTCGGCCAGGTACAGCAACGTGCCGACGGCCGGGTCGATGCGATCGCTCTCCTCGAGCTTGGCGCATGCTTCCGCGAAGTTGTTCTGCTTCATCAACCGGAGCGCTTGGTCGAAGAGCGCCTCGGCCGCTGCCTTGTCGGCTGCGCTCGCCTGCGCATGCGCGCTCAGCGGCGCGAGCACGAGCCAGCTGGCGGAGACGATGGAAGCGATACGTCCGACATGACGAGAGCAGCCCATGACCCGACTTTTTACCCCAACTTTCCGCGGAGCCGTGAGCCTCACGGCGGCGAGAGCGGAAAAGGTCCTACTTGGGCCTTAGCCCCAACGTGGTGTGCTGGTGTGCGCGGCCCGCGGGGCGTAGCCTCAGCGCCTGCCGCCAAAATCCGTCAGGCCGGCTTCGGACTTGGGCGGATCCGGCTTCTTCTCCGGCGCGGGCTTGGGCGCCGGCGCGCGCGGCTTGATCTGGGCGGGCAGCGCGGCGGTGGGCGCTGGCGGGGTC
>JAEYOT010000870.1 GCA_023411445.1 Pseudomonadota bacterium | reverse complement strand
CCACCTCCCACTCCCACGAGCCCGGCGCAGCCGGCCCCCTTTCTCGAGCCGTCTCAGCGCTGGTGAGCGTCGGCAGTCACGGGGTTGGGCGGGTGGGCAGTGTGGCCCCGCACGGCGGCACCTAAAGACGTACGGAACCCTTGTGCAAGCGGGGCGCGTCGAGGCAGCCCCCTCGCCAGCATCAGTTGGCAGCGAGCTTCGACGGCCGCCTGCTAGGCGCCGCCGGCTGGGTTGAAGTCGTCCAGCTCGTCGAAGTTGTATTCGTCCGCCGCTAGGTTGTCGAAGCGAGTGTACTCCGACGTGAACTTCACCATCACCTTGCCGGTGGGGCCGTTACGCTGCTTGGCGACGATCAGCTCCGCGACGCCTTTATCCGGGCTGTCGCGGAAGTAGTACTCGTCGCGGTAGATGAAGATGATGGTGTCCGCGTCCTGCTCGATGGCGCCGGACTCACGCAAGTCAGACAGCTGCGGGCGCTTGTCCTTCGTCGCGCGCGTCTCCACGGCGCGGTTCAGCTGGCTCAGGGCGATCACCGGCACGGCCATCTCCTTGGCCATGGCCTTCAAGCCGCGGGACAGCTCGCTGATTTCCTGCTCGCGGCTGCCGGCGTCCTTGCGGCCCTGCATGAGCTGCAAGTAGTCGATGATCACGAGGCCCAGCTTCTTCGCGGGCATGCCGTTGTCGCTCGAGCGCGCGATCTCCGCTTGCAGGCGGCGGATCTTGGCGCGCAGATCCAAGAGCGAGAGCGCTGGCGTGTCGTCGAGCCAGAGCGGTAGGCGGCCCATGCGAGCGGCCGCGTCCGTCAGCAAGTTCCAATCCTCGCGCTGCATGCGGCCGCTGCGGATCTTCTGCATGTCCACGCGCGCTTCGGACGACAGCATACGAGCCGCCAGCTGCTCGCGCGGCATTTCCAACGAGCAGAACAGCACGCCGTAGCCGGGCTCCTCCACCGGCGCCTCCAGGTAAGGCTCGTTCTCCCCTGACACCTCGACTTGGCGCGGGCGCGCGACGTTGACCGCCAAGTTGAGCACGAAGGACGTCTTGCCCATGCCGGGGCGAGCCGCCACGATGTACAAGTCACCGGGGTGCAGGCCGCTGCACTGCTTGTCGAACATCGTGAAGCCGCTCTCGATGCCGGTGATGCCGCCGCCACGCTGCGCGGCGTCCGCCAAGATCTTGAACGCGCCCTTCACTGCGTCCTTCAGCGGAACGATGGTCGAGTTCTCGGGGATGCGCGCGATATCGAACACGGCCTGCTCGGCCTGATCGATGAAGCCCTGCACCTCGCCGTAGTCCCCGTAGCCTTCGGCGGCGAAGCGCTGGCACGTGGTGATCAACTGGCGAACGCGCCACTTCTCACGGATGACCTTGGCGTGCGCCTCCACGTGGGCCACCGCGGGCGTGGCGTCCGACAGCTGCGCCAGGTACGGCGAGCCGCCGATCTGCTGCAGCCGCCCCTTGTCACGCAGGTAACCGGCGACGGACACGATGTCCACCGGCCGCCCGGTGCTGGTCAGGTCGACGACTGCTTCGTAGATGCGTCGGTTGGCGTCTGCGTAGAAGTGCTGTGGCTGCAGGATTTCCTGCACCCGGTCGAATGCGTCCGGGTCGAGCAAGATGGCGCTGAGCACCGCGCCTTCGGCGTCCAAATCACTGGGCGGTACCCGTCCACCGGTCGGCTCGGGCACCGCGCGAATCTGCTCCGCTGCGCTCATGAAACCTCACTCATCCAGCATATCACCACAGCTGAACCCATGCTCAGCACCTGACAGCTAGCCCCACCAACCATTCAGAATTCCTAAGGAATCGGTGGCGAGCCTTCAGCTTCTCCACGGGCTCCTCCAGAGGTTATGAACAGTCTAGTGCCCTGAAACGTCGAAACCCCGGAGGCCTTGCGGCCTTCGGGGTTCTCGAAGCGGGGGCGACACTCTCACGAGTGACCCGGCGCTGTCAACGTCGCGCTGCGCGGGCTGCTCGTGGCCGCGTCGAGCTCAAGCCCGGCGCGCCACGAGGCTCGCTTGCGCTTCACTTCTTGACGACGGTGACCTTGAGGGTGCCGGTCACGCTGGCGTGCAGCTTGATCGGTACCTCGTAGCTGCCGAGCGCCTTGATCGGCTCGGCCAGCACGATCTTGCGGCGATCGATCTTGATGCTCTGCGCGGCGAAGGCATCCTCGATGTCCTTGGTCGTCACCGACCCGTACATCTTGCCTTCTTCGCCGACAGCGCGCGCGATGCTCACGCTGGCGCCGGCGATCTGCGCGGCGGCCGCGTTCGCTGCGTCAAGCTCGGCCTTGGCTTGCGAGGCGACCTGACGCTTCAGGTCCTCCACGCGAGCCAGGTTACCGGCGGTGGCCGGCACGGCGAGGCCGCGCGGCAACAGGAAGTTGCGCGCGAAGCCCGGGCGCACCTTCACCACTTCGCCACCGGCGCCGAGGTTCGCCACGTCGTTCTTCAGCAAAACCTTGATCTGAGTTGCCATCGAGAGCCTCGCTCAGTCGTTGGAGGTGAAGGGCAAGAGCGCGATGTTGCGCGCGCGCTTGACGGCCAGCTGGACACTGCGCTGATGCTTCGCGCACAGGCCCGAAATGCGGCGCGGCACGATCTTGCCGCGCTCGGTCACGAAGTAACGCAGCGCCTGCGGATCCTTGTAGTCCACCGGCACGGCGTCGTCGGAGCAGTAGGTGCAGCCGCGGCGGCGCGGACGGCGCCCACCGTTGGCCAAGCCTTCGTTGTCGCCGCGCATGTCGCGACCTTCGGCGGCGCGGTCTCGGGTTTGCTCTCTCATTGTGCATCCTCCGAGTTATCGGCGAGGGGGTTCTCGTAGTCTTCTTCGTCAGCGGGCAGCTCGTCGCGCGAGCTGCGCTCCGGGCCACCTTCGAAGCCGAGCTTGCGCTCGATCGTCTCTTCGACCTCGTCCTCACCGGGCAGCTCGACGGCCTCGAACTTCAGGGCCTCCGCGTCCACGGTCAGGGTGCTGGCGTCGACGTCGTCGCGCACCTGCACGGTCTGGTACTTGAGCACGTCGTCCAGCATGCGCAGGTTGCGCTCCACCTCGGCGACGGCCGCGCCGCCACCGACGTACTTGACGTACACGTACACGCCGCGCTTCGCCTTCTTGACGGCGTAAGCGAGCTGACGACGACCCCAGTTCTCAATCGTCGTGAGCTTGCCGCCTTCGCGGGTCACGGCCTCGCCCATGCGCTGGGCGATCTTCTCTTGGCTTTCCTTCGCGACGTCGGGGCGAAGGACGTAGATGGTTTCGTATTCGCGGGCGTGTAGGCCCGCTGCTTGTGTCTGAGCCATTCGGTTGTGGTCTCCCTTTGGACCGAGGGCCCCCCAGCGAAATTGCCGAGGAGCAAGGAGCTGGCCTTCTTGCGTCGGCCAGGTTCTCAATCAGCGCACAGGCCGCTGATTGATTCGGTTCATCGCCTTCTCGAGCCCGAGGCTCGTCACCAGCGAGACCGCCTCCGCGGCGCGGGTGAGCATCTGATCGACGCCCGCCTGCTCCGCGAGGGCGAAGGCTTGTAGCACGAAATCTGCCGGGTCACCCCGAAAGTCGGGGGGAGGACGACCGATTCCGAGCCGAATTCTGATGTAGTCCGGACCCAGGGCGCCGGAGACGGAGCGGACGCCGCGGTTGCCGCCGTCTCCCCCGCCCTTCTTCAGGCGAACGTCGCCGAAAGGCAGGTCCAGCTCGTCGTGCGCCACGATCAGGTCCGCCGGCTTGATCTTGTAGAAGGCGCACGCGGCCTGAACGCTCCGCCCGGAGTCGTTCATGAACGTCTGCGGCTTCAGCAACAGCAGCTCCGCGCTGCCGAGCTGCGCGCTCGCGATCTCGCCGTGGAAGCGCTCACGGAAGGACGAGCTGCCCAGGCCGGCTTGGCGCGCCAGCTCGTCCACCAAGCGGAAGCCGATGTTGTGGCGGGTCGCCTGATAGCGAGGCCCGGGGTTGCCTAGCCCCGCTATCAGCAACATCAGCGCTACTTCTTCTCAGCAGCCTTGGCCGGAGCCGCCGCGGGAGCCGCAGCAGCTGCCGCCGCCGGGGCCGCCTCTTCCTCACGCACGACCTCGTGGACGATGGCCGCCACCGTCTGCTCCGGGGGCAAGCGCACGGTGACGCCCTCGGGCAGGTTCAGATCCTTCGGCGCCACGTGACCGTCCAGATCCAGACCCGCCACGTCGTGCACGATCTTGACGGGGATGTCGTTCGGCAGCGCGCGGATCGGGAGCTTGCGGAACACCTGGCGGAGCGTACCGCCCTTGACCACGCCGACCGGCTTGCCAGAAAGCTCCAGCGGCACTTCCACGTCCACCGGCTGATCCAAGTGAATCTGCACGAAGTCCGCGTGCAGCAGCTGACGCGACACGGGGTGGTACTGGTAGTCGCGGAGCAGCACGGTGAGCTGGTCCTTACCCTCGACGTCCAGCTCGATCACGTTGTTGCTGCCCCACTTGCTGGCGAGCACGCTCTTGATCGACTCCGGCGCGACGGCCAGGGCCTGGGCCGGCAGCTGCTTGCCGTACGCCACGGCCGGGATCTTGCCGCTCTGACGGAGGCGGCTGGCGACACCCTTGCCCGATTCATTGCGACGGCTAGCACTGACTTTGATCGATTCCATTTGTCTTCTACCTTGGTGGTTCAGCGGGGAAACCGCCCACCCACCGCTATTTGCGAGCCGCTCAAACGAAGAGCGAGCTCACCGAGTCACTGTTGTGGATACGTCGAATTGCTTCACCCAGCAGGCGAGCAATCGAAATGTAGCGGATCTTCTTGCTGGCCCGCGTCTCCGGCGACGGGGCGATCGAGTTGGTGACCACCACCTGCTCGAGCGGCGACTCCTCGATGCGCTGGACGGCTGGGCCGCTCAGCACGCCGTGCGTGGCGCAGGCGACGACGCGGCGAGCGCCGCCATCCATCACAGCGCGCGCGGCGTTGCAGAGCGTGCCGGCGGTGTCGATCAGGTCGTCGACGATGATGCAGTCCTTGTCGCGCACGTCGCCGATCAGGTTCATCACCTCGCTCACGTTGGCGCGCTCGCGCCGCTTGTCGATGATGGCGAGCGAGGCGCCCAAGCGCTTCGAGTACGCGCGCGTGCGCTCGACGCCGCCCGCGTCGGGCGAGACGAACACGGTGTTCTGATCGAACGTGTGCTGCAGGTAGTCCGACAAGAACACCGGCAGCGCGTACAGGTGGTCGAAGGGGATGTTGAAGAAGCCTTGGATTTGCCCGGCGTGCAGATCCACCGACACCACGCGCGAGACCCCGGCCGCCACCAGCAGATCGGCCACCAGCTTAGAGGTGATCGGCGTGCGCGGCGCGACCTTGCGGTCCTGGCGGGCGTAGCCGTAGTACGGGATGACGGCCGTGACGGAGGCGGCGGACGCGCGACGGAGCGCGTCACACATGATGAGCAGCTCCATCAGGTTGTCGTTCACCGGCGAGGACGTGGGCTGCACGATGTACACGTCCATCCCGCGCACGTTCTCGCGGATCTCACAGAACGTCTCGGCGTCACTGAAGCGGGAGACGCGCGCTTCCCCGAGGCGCGTGTCGAGCACCTTGGCGATCTCGCTCGCGAGCTCCGGATTCGCGTTTCCGGTGAAGATGCAGACTCGTTTGACCGCCAAGGGACAAAACCACTTCGTGAGGGGGAGCCTGCGCCTGCGTAAACCCGCGAAAGTACGACGTTACTCGCGCGGGTCAGGTTTCGGCGGCGGACAACTAGCAGCCGCCCCGCGCTGTGTCAACGCGCCACCCCGCCCTCCGTTGGGCTCAGCGATACGGGTTTCTCAAGTCCACGTCATCCGAAGGTTTTTTTCGCTTCGGCCGATGCTGTACGGGCGCTGGCGCTGGCCTGGGTGCGGCTGGCTGCACGCTGAGCGCGCTCGGCTCGAGCGGCGGCGGCAGCGGCGACGACGCGGTCACGGCTGGCGGGGCCTCCGCGCTAGCTGACGT
>JAEYOT010000831.1 GCA_023411445.1 Pseudomonadota bacterium | reverse complement strand
GGCCATGCGCGCCGTGGACGACAGCATCAAGATCGTCGGGCCGGATCTATCGTGGCGCTACACGACGGGGGCCAATGATTGGCTCACGCCGTTCTTGGAGGGGTGCGGGGACGTCACGGATATCGTGGCCGTGCACCGCTACCCGCTCGCCCCGACTGAGTGCTCGGAGGTCAAGGCTTACGCGGATGGAGTGAGCTACCGCTCGACCTTGAAACACCTGCGCTCGATCTTGAAGGCCACCGGGCAAGAGGCGAAGCCGCTCGCGCTGACCGAAGCCAACATCACCTGGGAGGGCGATCCGGCGAACGCTGTCTTGGGAGCGTCCCCGGGTACACTTCCGGCAGCGCTTTGGGTCGCTGAGAACCTCGGCATCTCGCTGGAAGCCGGCCTGTTCTCCGTCAACTACTGGAGCCTGAGCGAGGGCTGGACGCTCGGCTTCTTCGAGGGATCCACACCGCGACCGGCGTTTCACGTGCTCAAGCTGTTTTCGAACCACTTTGGCTCGGAGGCGCTCACGGTGACGGGCACGCCGAGCGGCACCGCTGTCTTCGCCGGCAGAACGTCAGCTGCGGGGAGCACGTCACTATTCGTCGTCAACAAGACGAACAGCTCGCTATCGCTCGAGGTGGCGTTCGCCGATCACCCGCGCACTGCCTCGCTCAGCCTGACCATCCCTGCCGGCTCCCTGCAGCTGGCGGTAGTCCCAGACGACGGCTCGGCGCCGACCCTCACCTCCTACGCTCCGGGCATGACAGCTCCGATGCCCGTGCCGTGAGTCACCGGCTCAGCGAGCTGACCGCAGCCCCAGCCGCGCGCGTGACTTTGGCGAGCTGCAAGTCTGCTCCGCCACTGAGGTATTCGCGCGGACCGCAACCGGAGTGGCGGGTGAACACGCGGTGCAGCTGCGCGTAGCTGCCAAAGCCGGCGTTCATGCCGGCCTGGAGCAGGTTCCGATCCGTGCGAGCGGCCGTGACGAAAGCGCACAGCCGAGCGCGAGCGCGCTGTTCCACCAGCGTAGCCCCGAACAGCTCGTGGAAGCGCCGAGAGAGGTGCCCTTCGCTCACCGCGAGCCGCTCGCAGAGCTCGTCGCGCGTGAGCATGGGATCTGTGAGCAAGAGGTCGAACGCGCGACGCGCGAGCCGCTCCTTGGTCGTCGTGATCGCTGGCAAGGTCATGCGCAGCGCCCGCACCGTGAGCTCGAGCAAGAGGCGCCGAGCCTGTCCGGCGCTCGCCTCATCCCAAGCGGGCAACCACTCGAAGCGCGCATCGAGGATCGGGTGGCGGAGCGCGTGCAAGTAGGCGCTCCAGGCGAGCTCCGCCGCAGCCTCGAACGCGCCAAGCTCCGCCGCTGCCGGACGCAGCACCGGCGGATCCGGCAAGACGCGGCTCATTCGCCCGCGCCACGCCCCTGGCTCCGTGCTCGGCGCTCCCGCGGCGCGGGCCAGCGCCTGCTCGAACAGCTTCGGTCCCGGCTGGAGCACCCAAAAGTCCGTTTGCGGTGTGAGATCTTCGACCACGTGCGCCACGGCCGGCGGGATCCACGCTACCTGGCCCCGCTCCACGCTGTGCGTTTCGCCGCCTACTCGGAGCCGAAGCGCGCCACGGCGCACGACCAGCAGCTCTGGTTGGCTGTGCAGGTGCAGCGGGCGCAGGTAGTCCGGCCCACGCGGCTGGAAGGGCCATAGCGCTCCACCGATCGCGTGCCCCCACAGGATCTCCTGAAGGATGGCTGAATCGGTAGAGAGCATCATGCCTGGCTCGCCAGGCGTACCACGCCGCTCGAGGAGCGGTAGCGACCCGCTCTACAGCGACAAAAAGGGCTGGCGGCGCGCGGCTGTCCCCCGCAACGCCGCCAGCTATGCCGCCCAGCTCAGAGCGTGAGCGTGAGGCGCGCGCCCACGAGGCGCGGCGGATTGTAGAAGCGCAGGTTCAGGTTCGGGACGTTGATCAGCGTGGTCATGTAGGCCACGTTGGTCAGGTTATTGACGAAGCCGTCGATGCGCACGCGACCGTCCGGCAACGTGAAGCCGACGTTGGCGTCCACTCGCGTGTAGGCCGGCTGCACGTCGCTCAGGTTGGGGTTGATCTTGCCCTCGGTGTCGTAGCCCTCACCGTTGAAGTGGGTGAAGTAGTGCTTGCTACGAGTCTGCGCGCTCAGCATCCAATCGAAGTAGCCCACGGACGTGGTGATGAGCTGGCTGATGCCGTAGTTGACGGTGAGGACCGGTGCGCGGGGCAGGAAGTTGTCCGTCAGGTCCACCCGCGTTTGCCGCGCCGGATCCCAGTCGACGCGCGCGTCGTTCACGGCACCTTCCGTGAAGCGCGCGTTGAGCAGCATCGCGGCGACGTTCGCCGTGAAGCCTGCCGGCAGGCGACCCGTCACCTCCGCCTCCAAGCCCAGCACACGCGACTGGGCCGCGTTCAGACGCCAGGCGGTGGACGGCGGCGTCGCGCCTTCCGAGGGGGGCGGCCCGAGCGCCTGCACGACCTGGAACTGTTGATCGCGGTACTCGTACCAAAAGGCTGCGAAGTTGGCGATCAGCTTACGGTCGAAGAACTCGTTCTTGCTGCCGATTTCCGTGGCGTAAATGCTCTCCGGATCGAACGTCTTCGCGATGTTTTCGCCGCTGGGGAGCGTGATGTTGTCGTTGAAGCCGCCAGATTGGTGGCCCGTCGTGAACATCACGTAAATGAGGTTGTTTTCCGTGATGTCGTAGTCCGTACCGACACGGAAGTCCAAGAACGTGCCGCTGTACTCGCCGTGCTGCTCGGCGCGACCCTCGTTGATGGTGGCTCCCTGATCGATGAGCGTCTGAATGTTGTCGCGCGCACCGAAGCGTCCGACGCCGTTCAGGAAGCTCTCCGTGGGATCGCCGGAGGCGCTGAACAGCGTACGCGCACGATCCGCGGACTGAAAGCCCTCCGTACCGAAGCGGAAATCCCCCACGGGGTCGCCGGTGTACTCGGACATGTTCATGCTGTACTGGTTGCCCAGACCGTCGCGCGAGCGCTTCTCGGTGGTCAGGCGGAGGCCAGCGGTGCCGCGCCAAGCCTTGATGATGTCGAAAGTGGCGTCCGCGAAGCCGGCGTAGGAGCGCGTAGGCACGTCCGGCATGTTGTACTCACCGCCTAGGTAGCCGCCGGCCTTGTCGGACACGTTGTGCAGCAACACCTGCTGCTGCTCATCCAAGAAGAAGCCGCCGACCGTCCAGCGGACGCGGGCGGTGTCGGGCGCGAACAAGCGCAGCTCGTGCACGTGAGACTTGGACGTCGTGTGCCAGTACGAGGTGCTCCAGTTGTCGAGCGTGTAGTTGCCCACGCTGCGCCCAGGGAAGTCCACCCCGGCGTTGCCGGCGCTGGTCGAGCGGTAGTCCAAGTCGCGGTAGCCGCCGACGTAGCCGATCATCACCGGGCCGAGATCCACGGTGACCTCACCGTGCAGACCCCAGTGCTTCATGTCCTGACTACCCTGCGGACCGCGGTAGTAAACGCTGCGCACGTCGGGGATTTCGTCCGGCAAGAAACCCGCGTTGAGCGCCTCGGCGATGTTCGTGCCGTTGTAGCCGGTGCCCTTCTCCTGGGTCCAATCGCCTTTGAGCAAGACGGTGACCATCTTCGCCGGTTGCCACTTCAAGCTGGCGCGAAACGCCATGGCGTCCGCGCTCTCCGCCGGCTCGAGCGTGCGGATGGGTCCCGCATTCTCGTAGTACGCGTCGTGCGTCTCCCCGAAGCCTGCCAAGCGTAGCGCTAGCGTTTCCCCGATGGGCACGTTGACCATGCCCTGGACGGCTCGTGAGGAGTAGTTGCCCATCTGGTAGGAGGTGGAAGCCCCCCACTCGCCCAGCTTGGGCTTCGCGGTGATGATGTTGAGCGTACCCGCGGTGGCGTTGCGTCCACGCAGGGTGCCCTGCGGGCCACGGTTGACCTCCACGCGCTCCAAGTCGAACAGCATGGATCCAATGCCGCGCGGGCGCGGGATGTACACGCCGTCGATGTGGTTCGCGACGGCGGGATCGCCCAGCTCGGTGTTGTAGTTCGAGCCGACACCGCGAATGTAGACCTCGGTGTTGCCCTCTTGCGTGCCGATCTCCATGTACGGAGTGGCGCCGCCCATATCGCGCACGTTGCGAATGCCGGTACGAGTCAGGTCTTCCTGAGTGAAGGCGGAGACGGAGCCGGGGTACTCTTGAATGTTGCGCTCACGACGATCGACCGTGACCTTCACGGTCTCCACGTCGTTCGGGTCGAAGGCGGGCTCATCGTCGGCTGCGAAGTCAGCCTCGGACAGCGGCGCTAGCGCCGGCTCGGGCAGCGGCTCGGGCTGCGCAGCAGGGGCCGGCGCCGGCTCG
>JAEYOT010000060.1 GCA_023411445.1 Pseudomonadota bacterium | reverse complement strand
ACACTGGCACGGGCATTCCGGCGGAGCAGCTGCCGACCATCTTCGAGCCGTTCACTCAGGTGGAGCGGGTGGGCGCCATGAGCGGCACGGGTCTCGGGCTCACCATCTCGGCGCAGCTGGTCGAGCTGATGGGCGGCAGCATCCGGGTCACCAGCACGGTGGGCGTGGGCAGCGAGTTCGAGGTATCGCTCGGCTTCCCGCGGGCGAACCTGGATCCGGAGCTATTGGTCAGCGCCACGATGCGCTCCACCGTGCGCTACCAAACGCCGCCTCAGCGCTTGCGCGTGCTGGTGGCGGAGGACAACGCCGTGAACGCGCGTGTGGTGCGGCACTTCCTGGAGCGTGTGGGGGCGCAGGTGACGGTGGCCGAGACCGGCAAGGCCGCGCTGGATCTCGCCCTGAGCGAGGACTTCCACCTGTTGCTGTTGGACGTGCAGATGCCGGAGCTGACGGGCCTGCAGGTGTGTCGCGCCATCCGCGAGCACGAGCAGACCGCCGGCGGGCGCCGCCCGATCGTGATGCTGACGGCGCAGGCGATGAAGGGCGATCGCGAAGAATGCCTCGCGGCCGGCGCTGATGACTACGTGACGAAACCGGTGACGCGGCGCGTGCTGCTCGCCGCCATCGCGCGCTTGATGGATTTGGGCGCGCTTGGCCCCAGCTCGTCGTCTTACCTGCCGTTCGAGACGCTCACGGGTGAGATCAGCTCTGGTAACTTGCTGGCGGCCTCGCCCATCCGAGAAGAAATCTCGCTCGCGCCGTCGTCGCCACGCTTGTCGTCGCCGCAGCCGATCGTGCTCGACCGCGTGGAGTTGCTGGCGCGCGTGGATGGAGACCGCGCGTTGTTGGTGGCGCTGGTGCGGCTGTTCGCCGACGAGCGTCCGGCGCTGCTGGGCGCGCTGGAGACGGCGCTGCGCGACGGGGACGCCGCGGAGCTGGCGCGTGGCGCGCACAAGGCCAAAGGCGCTTTCGCCAACCTGTCGGCGCGGGCCGCGCAGCAAGGCGCGGCGGAGCTGGAGCTGTTGGCCCAGCGTGGCGAGCTGGCGCTGGCCACGGACGTGTTCTTGCGGCTCACCGAGCAGGTAACCAGCTTGGAAGCCGAGCTGCGCGCGCTCACACAAGACGATCGCGCGGCCTGAACAGCGGGCGTAGCGCGCCCACCGCGCACACGGTGATGATCGGCACTGTGGTTAAAGTGAGCGCCATGAACGGCCCGAGCGGCCCGCGCTCGGCCAAGAGCGGCAGTGGCGCGCCGACGAGCAGCTGCCCGGCGAGCCCGGACAGTGGCCCGAGGCCAATGCCGATACCGATCAGGCCTTCGTGCGCGCCGCCCGCGTCCACCGAAGCGTTGGCGGCGACGAGCGCGTAGTACAGCGCGGCCGTGTAGGCGAAGCCCGCCGCTGCACCGAACAAGATCTCGCCGAGCAGGACCAGCACCAGCGAGTCTCCCAGCACGATCAGCAGAAAGCCGGCCGGGAGCGCCAGCAGCGTGAGCCACAACGGCGCGCGGCGGCCGTGCCAGCTGGTGATCGCGCCGAGGATGCCGAACGTGACCATCCGCACTGCGTCCAGCACGCTGGCGACGGGTGTGGCCAGCGTGACCGGCAGGCGGAGCTGCGCGAGGATGGACGGCATCAACGGCGCCAGCACGTAGAGCAACGCGTAGCTTGCGATCATGGACCAGCGCGCTGAGCCGAGCAGCGAGCGCATGGACGAGAGCTCGCTCGCGGCGGGGCGCTCCGGATGCTGGTGATCCAGGTGCTGGGGGCGCGCCGGCAGGCGCAGCGCGAGCAGAATGGCCGCCAGGTTGAGCAAGGCCGGAAACCAGAAGAACAGCGACGGCACGCCCGTGCCCACGATGGCGCCTGTGACGCCGACGGCGACGAAGCCCGCGCTGGCCCAGGTGACGTTGTAACGGCTGAGGAGCGGCAATAGCTGCTTCGGCGCGCGCCCGGCGCTCACGTAGCTCTCCACGACCGGCCACTTGGCACCTTGAACGATGGCGGTGCCGAGCACGCTGCCGATCAGCAGCCACGCCGCCGGGAAGATCGCCATCACCACGTGCAGCGCGAGCAGCGCCGTCATGCAGCCGATCAGGACGCGGCGCTCACCGAAGCGCAGCGAGAGCCCGTGGCTGGCGAAGGCGCCGCCGATGTAGACGGCGCCGAAGCCAAAGGCGATCCACAGGTTTTGCGACTCGCTGAAGCCGAGGTTCTCGTGCGTGTAGAAATAGAGGCCGCGTTGGATCAGCGTCGCAGCGACGCTTTCCAAGAACGTGAGCACGAACAGCGCGACGAGCATGAACGTTTCAGACTAAGAGCGAGCTAGCACGGACCGACGCGCTTGACCGCGTAGCGCGAAGCCGCCGCTGCTCACCAGCACCGCGACTACCAAGAACACGACGCGGTAGCCATAGGCCTGCGCGACCTGTCCGAAACAATACGTGACGAGCAGCACGCCGCCGTTGAAGGCAGCATTGAAGTAAGCGCCGACGGTGCCACGCTCATGATGGCGCGCGCCTTCGAGCGCCAGCGCGTTGAGCGACGGGTAAAAGGCGCCGTGAGCGAGGCCAAAGCCCACGCCCACCACGCCCAGCCAACCCGCCGAGAGCCCGGCGGTGCCGGCCACTACCAGCGCGTACAGACCCAGAGCGGCGGCGCCCACGCGCGCGCGACCGATGCGATCCGCCAGGCTACCGAACAGCAGCCGCACCACCAGCGCTGCGGCCGTGTAGCCCACGAATAGCGGGCTGATGTTGGTGTCGCCCAGAGAGAGCGCAAGCGGTTGGGTGAAGGTGAACAGCACGCCGAACGCGGCGCCGCCCGCGGCCGCGCCCCACATCACCGGCAGGCGGCTGGTGGGGGGCGGAGCCGGGAGCGCCGTCGCAGCCGAGAGGGCTGTCTTGGTCGTGGGCTCGCGCAGCCACACGCACATGACCACGCCGAGCGTGCCCGACACCGCGGCAGCCGTGAAAACAGCGCTCCAGCCGTAGTCGTGCGCGATGCGCTCGGCGGTCATGGTGGCGACGGCGTTCATGATCAAGCCTGCCGAGCCGAACCAGCCGAGCGCCTGCCCCAGCCGCGCGGGCGGACAGATATCGGCGACCAGCGTGCCGGCAGCCACGAAATACAAGGTGTAACCTACGCCCTGCAGGGCGCGGAGGGCGTACAAGTATGGTCCGACCTCGGCGACGCCGAGGAAGCCGAGCGCCGCGACGCCGCTCAGCAAGCAACCGAGCGCGATCAACGGACGACGCGCGCCGCGCTCTAGCAGCTTGCCGCACAGCGGCGACGACAGCACGGCCGTCACCACTGCGACGGCGCCCACGTAGCCCACCTGACTGGGCGAGCCGTGCAGCTCGGTGACGACGAACTTGGGTAGAAGAAAGAAGCTGGAGAAAGCGAAGCCGAACGCGAATTGAGTGGCGAGGATGAGCGCGAAATCGCGCCCAAACGAGTCTGGTTCGGGGGACTCTTCCGAGCTTATGGTGGTGGACATGGCGGCTTTTCGTTGCCCGCCTCCGCCTGGCCTGAGGAGCGAAACAGCTCGCCCTCTCGGCCTTGCGGCGGGGAGGGCGCTTGGGTTGCTGAGCTCAGCTCACACGCAAAGCGCCCTGCCAGCCGGCAATGACCGGCTTGTTGCCCCAACGGGCGACGGCATGGACGCTGAGATTCGACATCAGGCGCAGCAATAGCTAGCGCACGGACTTGCGATCGTCAACGCTGCCCCGAGCACCTTGCTGCTTATTCAGCAGCAATCAGACCTTGTCGCATCATCGAGACGAGCAGACGTAAGGTCTTCTGACGGGGGAGGGGGGAGAGATCGATCGCTTCGTCCAACGTGACGCCGCCATCCACCCGCGACAGCAGGAAGGCTTGCTCGGGCGAGACCCGCAGCTTCTTGTTCGAGGTCGGTGACAGCACGACCATGCGCTGGGAGAGCGGACCCAAGCGCGCCTCGAAGATGGCGTTGAGCAAGGTGCGCGAAGCCTCCACGCGAGCTTGCGCCTCCGGCGTGTTGAGCGTGTCCGCCACCAGCAGCGCGGTTTCCGCGTTATTGACGGCTAGATCGATGTCGCCCATGCCGTGCGCTTGCCGGGCTTGATCGAGGGCGCGCCCCAGGTCCGCTCCGCTCAGCGGCGTCGCTAAGGTGGGGGCGTGCATGTCGCTCGGCGTGCGAGCGCGCAGGCCCGTTTGGTAGCGGTCCGAAGGCCTGCGCTGCTCGGTCGTGACC
>JAEYOT010000758.1 GCA_023411445.1 Pseudomonadota bacterium | reverse complement strand
CAAGCCCAGCTCAGCGTCACCTTGCCCGACTCCCAGCGCGTCGCCAGCTTGTAGCAAGCGATGGCGATGAACACCGCGGAGGCTCCGCCGAGGATGATCCGCGCGGCGAGCTTCACCCGAGCCAGCTTCTGGTCGGCCTGTGGCTTCGCGTCGCTCACGCCGAGGTCGCCCAGTTTCGCGGGCGCTCACTGACACGACCCTGCCGAGCCGCGAGCTGCGCGGCGCTCTCGCCGGCGCGGCGCTCGCGCTCCTTCTGCTGCAGATCTTCGAGCAAGCGGCGGTTGACGCTCTGCAGATCCGCCAAGATGGCGAGCAGCACGGTCTGGAAAGCCACCAGCAGCATGACCGCAGCCAAAATCAAGGATTGGACGTGACCGTCACCGTCGCCGCGGAAGTACTGAAACAAGAAGCGCACGCCGATGGCGATGCCGATCGCGAACGGCGCCACGCTCATCGTCAGGAAGAAGCGCAGCGGCCGGTAGACGATGAAGATGCGGAGCATCGTCAGCACCGAGCGCCGCACGTAGCTGGAGATACTGCGCACCAGCCTGGACGGCCGCAAGTCGCCGTTCACGCGAATCGGCACCGAGGCGACGCGCAGGTTCTTCTGCCCCGCCTGGATGATGGTCTCCAGCGTGTACGTGTAGTCGCTGAACACGTTGAGCACGAGCCCCACGTCGCGCGACATGGCACGGAAGCCGCTGGGGGCGTCCGCGACGTCCGTGTTGCTGACTCGCCGTACGACCCAGCTACCGAGCCGCTGCAACAGCTTCTTCACCGGCGAAAAATGCTTGATGTTCTGGATCGGCCGAGCGCCAATCACCAGGTCCGCGCGATCCTCCAAGATCGGGCGAACCAGCGCCTCGATGTCCGCTCCGTTGTACTGATTGTCGGCGTCCGTGTTGACGATGATGTCCGCGCCGCGCTCGAGGCACGCCTGGATGCCGAGCATGAAGGCGCGGGCCAAGCCTTGATTGCTACGGAAGCCAACGACGTGATGCACGCCGTGCTTGCGCGCGACCTCTACCGTGTCGTCCCGACTGCCATCATCAATGATCAGAACCTCGATCACGTCGATGCCTGGGATCTGCTTGGGCAGGTCGGCCAGGGCGATCGGTAGCGTCGCTGCCTCGTTGAGACAGGGGATTTGGATGATGAGCTTCATGTGCCTGCAGGGCCCCGGCAGAGGGCGGCGCATTCTGTGCTCGGAACCTCCAACTTGCCAATGCCGGCTCACGCAAGCCGCGCTGGCACAGGCTGGCACAGCCAAAACTCCGCGTTGAACCTGCGGTCGGGAGCAGCACGGCCACCCGCCGCCGACTGCCCATTGCCCACGAGGCGAGGCGCCGGGAACGTGAGGGGGTGATTACGGCCGCGGCTGCTGTGCTAAAAGGGCGCCGGGATGCTTTTTACGCGCGGGGCAACACTACTCATTGCGCTGGCGCTGATCGTGCCCGAGGGACTGCGTAGTCACGCCAAGAAGCTGGAGCCGTACCCGGCGGTGATCCTGCCTGCCGGCGCTGGCACGATCGGCATTCGGCGCGGCAACGTGTCGCTGAGCCGGACGTACCTGACCGCCAAGCGGAACGGCAGCTGGGAAGAGGTGGACACCAGGCAGCTCATGGCACCCATCGCACAGCACTACTTCGAGCACATGACCCGCCGCGGCTTCGGGCTCTCTTTACGCAAGAATCCGTCGCCCCGCCGGCGCGAAGAGGTGGCGGAGACGAAGCGCTGGATGCGGGACAAGCTCGCCGCGCAGGGCTTCGCCACCTCACACCTGCGCGTCATGAAGCAAAAAGTAACGGTCACGCTCCAGTCAGGAGAGCAGCGCCGTTCGCGACCGCGTCGAGCGAAGACCTATGACCTGGATTGATCGCGGCATCGCCTGGTTCTGGGCCAGGATCGACCTTGCGGCCTCGCCCGCGGTCGACGGGCTCGCAGTGCTACGCATCCTGAGCGGGCTGTTCATGCTGCTCGTGCTCGCGCCCTACGCCTATTGGGTTGGGCAAAGCCCACCCGCCTTCTTCTATCCTCCTCAGCTCAGCCCGATGGCGCTGCTTTCGGGGTTTCCGAGCTCTACGGTGATGTGGACGGCGGACATCATCGCGTTCGTGCTGTGCTGCTGCGTGCTGCTCGGGGTGCGAGCGCGGCTCGCCACCATGCTGCTGGTGGTCGTGGGCACGCTGTCCAGCAACGCAACGATGTGCTTCGGCAAGATCGATCACGACGCCATGCTGTGGACGTTCCTCGGCTGCATGGCGTTCTCCGGCTGGGGGCGCACGCTCGCGCTGGTGCCGGATGCGCCGAGCCGCCTCGATCGCCCAGACCGAGCCTTTGCCGTGATGGCGCTGTGCCTAGCCTTCGGGATGACCGTGATCGGCGTGAAGAAAGCGATCGGCTGGGTCGATTTCGATCTGAGGACGAACGGCTTTCTGGGTTGGTTCGTCAGGGGCTACTTCGTTCACGAACGGCAAGATCTGCTCGCGGACGTAGTGCCCACTATCCCGCCCCTGGGCTTGGAGCTGATCGACTACGCGGGTGTGGTGTTCGAGGCCGGCTTCATCGTGGCCTTGCTGATCGGCAAGCGCGTGTGGCGCCTATGGCTCTTGGCCGCCTGCCTGTTTCATTTGACCAACGTCCTGACACTTAACATCCCGTTCCTGCAAAATTCGATGATCTACCTGGCGTTCGTCAACTTCAGCGCGCTCCAGCGCGGGCTGGAAACGTGGTGGGCTCGCCGCGGCGTGCGCGTGGCGTTCGCCGTGGTCGGCGTCGGTATGGTCGTGACCCACTTGGCGCTCCGCAAGGCGGGTATCGGACGCTGGCTGCTGTTCTTGTTCGATGAAGCCGATCACAATCCGCTGGTGTTGCGCTTTACCGCCGGCCTCTACGTAGTGGCGTTCCTGGTGGTGGCAAACGACCTGCGGCGGCGCTGGACGGGCTGGGGCGAGGCGACCCCGAGGGAGGCACTTCCCGTCTCCCCCACGCCGGGGTAGGCGAGCCGCTCAGTGGTCTTCGCCTCACCGCTCTTTCTTTTCGCCTTCCTGCCGCTCACGCTGCTCCTCTATTACGCGACGCCCACGCGCGCGCGAAACTTCACGCTGCTGTGCGTGAGCCTGCTCTTCTACGCTTGGGGCGAGCGCGAGTGGGTGGTCGTGATGCTGGCGTCGATCGTCGCCAACTGGCTCGGCGCCATCCTCGTCGACGCGCTGACCGGCCACTCTCAGCAGCGCAAGGTCTTGGGCGCGATCGTGGCGCTGAACCTCGGCGCGCTGCTGTACTTCAAGTACGCCGGGTTCGCGCTGGAGAACGTGAGCGCGCTGCTGGTGCGCCTCGGAGCCAGCGAGCCGCTCCCGAAGTTTGAGCAGCACCTCCCGCTCGGCATTTCCTTCTTCACGTTCCACGCCATCTCGTACGTGGTGGACGTCTATCGTCGGCAAAGCCGCGCGCTGAAGAACCCGCTGGATACCGCGCTGTATTTCGCGCTCTTCCCGCAGCTGATCGCGGGTCCGATCATTCGCTACCACTACATCGAAGAGCAGCTCAAGGCGCGCGGCGGTGGGCTCGAGGATTTGGAGCAGGGCATCGTTCGCTTCGTGATCGGCCTGGCCAAGAAGGTCCTGATCGCGAACGCCGTGGCTCGCGCGGCGGATCAGATCTTCGCGTTGCCGGCCGAGCAGCTGAGCCTGGGTGTGGCGTGGCTCGGCATCCTGGCCTACGCGCTGCAAATCTACTTCGATTTTTCGGGCTACTCCGACATGGCGATCGGGCTCGGCAGGATGTTCGGCTTTCGCTTCCCGGAGAACTTCGCGCACCCGTACGCCTCCAAGTCGATCACGGAATTTTGGCGGCGCTGGCACATCTCGCTGTCCACCTGGTTCCGCGACTACGTGTACATTCCGCTCGGCGGTAACCGCGGCTCTAGCGGGCGCACCTACGCCAACCTGGTGACCGTGTTCCTGCTGTGCGGGCTGTGGCACGGCGCGAGCTGGACCTTCGTGCTGTGGGGCGCGCTGCACGGCCTGTTCCTGGTGGTGGAGCGCGCGGGGCTCACCAAGCGCCTGTCAGCGCTGCCCGCCGTAGTCCAGCGCTGCTACACCCTGCTCGTGGTGCTGGTGGGCTGGGTGCTGTTCCGCGCCGACGACCTGCCTCACGCGCTGACGTTCTTGAGGACCATGTCGGGCGCCGCAGCGCTGAGCGTGCCGGGGTTCCCCGTCGCGCTCTACGCCACGCCGGCCGTGCTGCTGGCAGGAGCCTTGGGCTTGCTGTTCGCCTTCCCGGTTCCTGCCGCAGTGACGCGCACGTTCGACACCCGAAGCCCGGAGCACCTGCCGGCGTGGGCGACGCGAGCGCTCGTGATCGTCGTCACGGTGCTGCTGCTCTGCCTGTCGGCCGCGTCACTCGCCGCGCACACGTACAACCCCTTCATCTACTTCAGGTTTTGACGATGAACCTGCGCGCCTATCAGGCAACTCTCGTCGCCATCTTCTGCGCGCTCTTGTGCGTGCCCGGTGTGGCGATGCTGCTCCGCAAGGAGCCTCTCAAGATCTATGGAGTCAAGACGGTGCCGTTGCCGGAGCTCACCTCGGTCACGCAGTGGCCGGCGGACTTCGACGCCTACTTCGCTGCCAACTTGGGCGCCAAGCGGGAGCTGTTGCAGCTGCACAACTGGGTCGGCTACCGACTGGTCGGCGATCTGCAGAGCGACAACGTGCTGGTGGGGAAGAATGGCTGGCTCTACCTCAAGCAGAACCTGGGCTGGGAGTCGTTCCGCTCCGAGCAGCCGCTGAGCCGGAAAGAAGCCAGGGCGTGGCTGCGAGCGCTGCGCGGCGCGCGCGACTTCCTGGCCGAGCACGACGCTCAGTTCTTGTTCATCATCGTCCCGAGCAAGGAGACCATCTACCCCGAGCACCTGCCGTGGAGCGCGCCTCGGGCTCGCGACCAGACCCGCCTCGACGAGATGCTCGAAGTCTTCGCCGCCTCCGGCGTACCGTACTTGGACCTGCGCGCGCCGCTGCTGGAAGGACGCAAGCACGCGCAGCTCTACGATCGCATCGACTCGCATTGGAACGGGCACGGCGCCCGCATCGGCGCCGAGCTCACGCTCGAGCGAGCTCGGGCCTTGCTGAAGCAACCCCCGTCGTGGGCTGCGCTGGACTCGCGCCTCTCGCCTCGCTCCTCCTGGG
>JAEYOT010000752.1 GCA_023411445.1 Pseudomonadota bacterium | reverse complement strand
CCACCGCTGCCCGCAGCGCTGCCGCCAGTGCCCGCGGTGCCGGAGCCGCCGCTACCCGCGGTGCTCGAGCCAGCGCTGCCCGCGGTGCCCGAGCCCGCGCTGCCGGCAGTGCCGCCGGTCCACCGTGTCATCGCCACAGGCGCTGAGCGTGAAGGAAGTAGCGCACATCGCGCCCACGCCCAGCATGAGGCCAAGCTTGTTGAGTCTCTTCATGGTTGTTCTCCCCGACGCGCGTAGCTTCCGAGACGCCATCGACACCGTCAAGCGAGTGACCGCAAATGCCTCAGCGCTTTGGTTCAGATCTGCAGCCACGCCGTCTCGCGCGTCAGACCATGACGCTGCGCCGACGGAAGCTCAGCTGCCAGCAGGCACGCTGCGCGAGCGCTTGCCGTGCGTGGACGGGCGCTCGTCCGCGCGTGGCAGCCGTTCCACTTCCATGCGCTCCGCGCGGCGCGCCGTGGCGCGCGTGACGGTGAAGCGCCAGCCGTGCCACTCCACGCTGTCGCCGATGCGCGGCACGCGACCGACGAGCTCGGCGACGAAGCCCGCCACCGTCACCATCTCGGAGTCGTCCTCGATCTCCAAGAGCTCGAACAGCTTGCGCGTCTCCGCCATGCCGCGGCACACCAGCTTGCCGTCAGCACGGCGGATGATCGATTGATCGACGCGATCGGTCTCGTCCTCGATCTCGCCCACGATCTCTTCGAGCACGTCTTCCAGCGTGATGATGCCCTGCGTGCCGCCGTACTCGTCCACGACGAGCGCCAAGTGACGGCGCTGCTCTTGGAACGTGCGCAGCACCCGCTCCAGCTGGGCGCTGGCAGGGATCACGAGCAGCGGTGTCGCCAGCGCCTTCCAGTCCGGATCTTCCGGGTTCTCGCGCAGCCGGAACATCAAGTCCTTCACCAGCACCATGCCCTCGAAGCGATCGGGGTTGCCGTCGGGAGTGAACGGAAAGCGGCTGTGGCCGGACTCGCGCACCACTTGCAGGTTCTGCTCTAGATCGCGCTCACCGGAGATGTAAACGACGCGCGCGCGCGGCACCATCACGTCGTAGGCGGTGAGCTCACGCAGCGCGGTCGCGCCTTCGATCATGTCCGCGACGCGCCCCGCCAGCGCGCCCTCGGTGCGCCCCAGCGCGACCAGCAGCTTGATCTCCTCCACGGAGGTGACGGGGTTGGCGTGCTCTCCGCGCAGCAAGCGAGCGAACAAGCTGGTGAGCCAGAGCAGCGGCTTGAGCACCACCACCAGCGCCCGCACCGAGTACGCCACCGGCACCGCCAGCGAGGCCGCGTACGTCACGCCCAGCGTCTTGGGGATGATCTCCGCGCAGATCAGCACCGCGATGGTGAAGACGAGCGAGAAGATCCAGAGCGTGCTCTCTCCGAACACGTTCACGTACATGGCGCCGCACACGGAAGCACCGACCGTGTGCGCCACGGTGTGGAACGAGACGATCGCCGCGATGGGCAAATCTATCTCGCGCTTGAACTCACGCAGGATTTGGGCTCCGCGCGTGCGCCCGAGCGACTCCACCTGCGCGTGCGTGACGCTGAGCACGACCGCTTCGCTCACGGAGCAGAAGAACGAGACGATCAGCGACCACAGGACGGTGAGGACGAGGAGCAGCATGATCGCTTTCGCGCGCGGGCCCGCAGGCTACCACCGCACCCCGGCAAACCCGGAGTGGCGCGGCGAAGCCCACGAACTTAGGCCGTTTTCGCGCCGGGCTCGGCGGTCAGCCGCGCTTCAAGCCAGGCGCGCCACCCGCCGCCGCGAGCTCTTGCTGCTGCTTCTGCAGGTACTGGGCGACCGCGCGCGAGCGCTCGATGGCAAACTGCTTCACTTCACGGTTCTGCGAGCCAGCCAGCGCGTTGAGCAGCTTGGTCACGCGATCGATCTGGCGCTTCTGGAACAGCGCTTCGAAGTAGTTGTTCGCGAGCCGCACGTCGCTCGTCATCTTCGACTCGTGCTTGGAGAGCAGCGCGATCACGCTGTCCAGGTCGCCCTTCTGGCCGTAGAGCGCCGACAAGCAGATCAGAGCCAGCGGGTCGTTCTCGTTACGCTCGACCGCCTTCTTGGCAAACTCCACCGCCTTGTCCGCGCCGTTCTCCTCGTTGGCGTACAGGCCTTGGAGCGCGATATACGGCGCTGCGCTGCGCTTGTTGGGCTCGGCATCCGCCAGCGTGGCCACGGCCTTGACGGCTGCCTCTTCGCCTTCGGCCAGCCGCACCTGCGAGTACAGGTAGGCCCAAGCGTCCACCGCGTTGGGCTCGATCTTGATGGCGGCCTCGATCGTCTCCCGCTCCTTCGCGGCGTCCTTCAGGCCCTGATACACCTTGGCCAGGTGCAAGGTGGGGAACGGGTTCTTGGGCAGGAGGTTCTGCGCGCCCTTGAGCGTGGCCTCGGCCTTGTCGAACTTGTCCTGCTGCAGCTGCGCGATGCCCAGCGCCAGCCAGTCGTCACCACTGCCGCCGAGCGCGACCAGGCGCCCGAGCACCTTCTCCGCCTGCTCGAAGCGCGCGTACTTCATCAGCTCCTGCGCGTAGAGACGGCCGCGGTTCGCGTCGTCCTTGTTCTCTTGCCAGTGCTTGTCGAGGCCACCCAGGAGATCTTCCAGACCGATGGCGATCGGGCGCCCCTCGGCGTCTTGCACCTGCACGGCGGGTCCGTTGAAGCCGAGCAGCTTCCACATCTGCTCGACCTCGAGCGCGAGGGGGCCCTTCTTGATGGACTCGAGCAGCTCGTCCGAAGGCTTGCTGAGCGGGAGCACCACCAGCGCGTTGCCCGGGACACCGCCCGGGAAAGCGCTCACGGGCGCGACGATCGCGGCGCCGCCCTGGAGCTGCAGGTTGGTAGACGGGTCGACCCCACTCGGCAAATTCGACTGAGCCATTGCGGCGGGTTCCCTAGCATTGCTGCGCCGTTTCCACCAGGGCTCTGAAATTCCGCGCTGCGGCAGGAAGCATCACGCCAAAGCGCTGGCCGTGGTTGGCAGCGGCCACCCTCGGCGGCGATAGTAGCGGCATGAAGCCAACAGGCCTGCTTCAACTCGTCGCGATCGCCGGTGGAGCGCTCGCACCGCTGCTGGCTCCCTGCTGGATCGGCACGGCCCGCGCCGACACCGTGATCATCCAGCACCCTGGCGATCACGCGCGCTACTCGTTCGAGGTCGAGCCGCACCTGCTGGCCGGGTTCATCGAGCCGCCAGGCTACGCAACCGGCACCGGCTTCGGCCTCGGCGTCCGCGGGACGATCCCGATCCTGAAAAATGGCTTCATCCCGAACATCAACAACTCGGTCGGGATCGGCTTCGGCGTGGACTTGGCCGTCTATGGCCGGTCGGACTTCTGCAACCGCTTCGACGACGACGGGCGCTGCGTCAGCCGCGGCCAGAGCGACTCATTCACCGAGTTTTGGCTCCCAGTCGTGATGCAGTGGAATTTCTTTCTGAGCCGCAACTGGTCGGTGTTCGGCGAGCCCGGCGTGGCGCTCAATTACCACGCTTGGGACGCTCCAGAGCCGCTCGGCATCGCCCCCTTCATTTTGTTCATTGGCGGCCGCTACCACTTCTCCGAGAAGATCACGCTGACCATGCGCATCGGCTACCCCGCCGTCTCGGTCGGGGCGTCGTTCTTCCTGTGAGCTTGTGAGCGCCGGTCGCAGCCAAATTGGCGCGTGAGCGCGAGCCTGATGGCCGTAGCTGGGTGCAGGCGCTATAAATGTGCCCGTGCCTCTTCAATACATCCTGGCCGGCATCATGGGGCTGGGGCTCCTGGTCATCGTGCACGAAGCCGGCCACCTCTTGGCCGCCCGCGCCTCCGGTATGCGCGTCGTCCGCTTCAGCATCGGCTGGGGGCCTGCGCTGCTCACGTACCAGAGCAAGCGCAGCGGCACGATCTATCAAATCGCGGCCATTCCCTTCTTCGCCTTCGTGCAGATCGCGGGGATGAACCCGTTCGAGGAGATCGATCCGGACGACAAGAGCTCGTACGCGAACGCCTCGCTCTTGGCGCGCATCTTCGCCATTCTGGCTGGGCCGCTCGCCAACTACCTGTTCGCGTCCGTGCTGTTCTTCTTCGTGTACCTGATCGGTGGCGCTCCCCAAGCCACCACCAAGGTGGAGGTGCTGGACGGACCGGCCAAGGCCGCCCAGCTCAAGTCCGGCGACACCATCCTGGCCGTCGGCGGCACGAAGGTCGGGCCGACGGATTGGGAGCTCATGCGCGAACAGATCGTGAAGAGCCCCGACAAGCCGCTTGCGTTCGAGATCGAGCGCGGCGGCGAGAAGCTCACCCTCACCATCACGCCCAAGAACGAGAAGGGCGAGGGGCGCATTGGTGTCTCACCCGTGTCCAAGATGGTACCGATCAGCGCCAAGGAGGCGGGCGTCCTGGCCATGACCTTGCCGTACAAGGTCGTGAAGGAGTCGATCCTGGGGCTTGGCCGCATCATCACGGGCAAGGACAAGGCGGATCTCAAGGGCCCCGTCGGCATCGTGAAAGAGACGTCGAAGGCGGCCGCGGCCGGCTGGCTGCCGCTCTTGTATTTCCTGGGCGTGCTGAGCGCGTACCTGGGCGGCTTCAACGCGCTGCCGTTCCCGGCGCTGGACGGCGGGCGCCTGGCGTTCTTGGGCTACGAGGCGATCACGCGCCGCAAGCCGAATACACGGGTAGAGACGCTGGTGCACGCCTTCGGCTTCGTCATGCTGCTGGGCCTGATTGCGGTGGTGACCTTCTCCGACATTCGGAACTAAGCTGCTGGGGCTGACCCCCATGAAGGCCATCCTCGCTGCGCTGGTGCTCGGGCTCACGGCCGTGGGTTGCTCGACACCGAAGGTCAGGCTGAGTGAAGGTCCGCGCGAGTACGTCGCCACGGACTACGACAGCGTGCTCAAGAGCTGGACGCGCAGCAAGCAGTTCACCAACGTGAACGTGATGGACAACGTGCTGTCCGTCACCGCCACCTACGAGTCGTGGGACTTTCGCTGGGCGTACGTCGTGCGCTACGCGGAGGACTACCGCTTGACCGTGGACCAGCGGCACTCTCTGCTCGAGCGCTCGCTGGCCGAAGCGCGGGACCAACACCAGTTTTACGTGGCGCTCTACACGCAGCGCCACAAATGGAACGACATCACCGCCAAAGATCCGGCCTGGATCGTGCGCCTGATCGACGACGAGGGCACCGAGACGGCCCCGTCGGAGATCGAGGCGATCCGCAAGCCCGGCGCGATCGAGCTGACCTACTTTCCGTATACCACGCCGTGGCGCAGCGCCTTTCGCGTCGCCTTCCCGCGCGTACGAGCCGACGGGCGCCCCACCATCTCCCGCGCGGCGCGCTGGTTCGGCCTGCGCTTCGCCGGCGCCCAGGGCTACGAAGAGCTGATCTGGGAGC
>JAEYOT010000735.1 GCA_023411445.1 Pseudomonadota bacterium | reverse complement strand
CTCTTGGGGCGCGCTCGCGCGGGCGCCGGCTCCGCAGGCCTCGCGGTCATCAGCGGAGCGCCGCTGTGCAGGCGGCGCAGCGTGGCGATGCCGCGCCCGCCGTCTTCCAACAACAGCGCGATCATGGCGCGGTGACGAGCCAACTCCACGACAGCTGCCGCCGCGGACAGCTCCTCGCGCGGGACCGAGCGCAGGCGCGACTCGAGCCCGTGACAGTACCAGGCGGTGACGTCGTCGCCGACGGAGGCGGCAGCGCCTTTCATCGCATGCACGGCGCGCTTGGCGATCTCGATCCCCTCCAGCGAACGCTCGGTGGAGGACAGCACCGCGTCGAGCTCTCCCAGCCGATCCCGCATCGTGACGTGGTATTCAGGGAGGTAACGCTCGTCCACGCGCGACGCGGTCAAGCCCTGCGGCGGCTCAGGGAAGGTGGTGGTGGACGCGGGCTGGCCGCGCAGCAGCCGCTCGTGCACGCGGAGCAAGAGCTCGCGCACTTGCGGCAGGGCGCCGGGATCCCCGTCGCGGATACGCTGGGCGTGCTGGCCGACGACCAGCGCCAGATCCGGGTAGCCGGCGAGCGCGAACGAGCCCTTCAAGGAGTGGAGCGCTGCTCGCACGTCCATCACGTCGGCGCGTCCGGCCAGCACCGGCAAGCGCTTGGCGACCTCGCCGGCCAGCAGCGGGTCGAGCTTGGTCACTTGCCGTCCACGGGTTTGGCCAGCGCCGCCACGCGCGCTCGTAGTTGCTCGGCTTCAGCGCCGGCGCCGCGCGCCGAGAGCGCTGCCAACGTGTCGAGCAGCTCCGCGGCTTCGCGCGTCGCGCGGGCGAGCAGGCCGCCCAGCTCCGGATCCACGCCCAGGCGCTGGCGCAGCTCCTGGGCCAGCTCGCTCAGCGCCTCACGTTGTAAGCGGCTACGCTCGGCGGCTCGCGCCACCTCGTTCTCTACGGCACGGGCCGCGTCCGAGAGCGGGCCGAGCGCCAGCACCAGCCGCTCTCGCTCGCGCTCCAGCTCGGCCACGTGCGCGGCGTGCTCGTCCAACAAGTCCGTGCTGCGGCCCAGGGCGCTCCGCACGTCTTCCGTCATGGCGACCAGCGCCTTGCCCGCCACCTCGCCCAGCCTCGCGCCTTCCAGGGCGGCGTTGAGCGTGGAGAGCCGGCCGCGCTCGAGCGCGTCGCGCAGCTCCTGCACGCCGCCGCGCAGGTCGCGTGCGCGCAGGGCCAGGCGCTCGCCGCCTTCCAGCAGCGCTTCCAGCTCCGAAGCCTGTCGACCGGCTTGCGCGCGGGCCTGCTCCGCGGCGCGATCCGCGTCCGTCGCCGCTTGTAGGGCGGTGGCCAGGCACTCCGCCAATCGTTGCCGCGCTTCTGCCGAAAGCTCGCTCATGACTCTGTCTCCGCTTGCTCCACTGCGCCGCGCGCCGCCACCGCCAAGAGCTCCGCCACGTCCAGCGCGGGCACGCGCACAGAACGAAACGACACGCCCGAGCCATCAGCGTCGAAGAAGCCGACCTCCACCGGCTCCGCGCCGAGCAACCCCACTTGCTCACCGGCCACCTCGCACACGGTGAGGGCGGTGCCGCGCGGCCCGAGCGCGATCACGGCCAGCACCTGCCCGTCCACCAAGGCCATCGAGAGCCCCGTGCCGGACACGCTCGAGAGCCGAGGCGGCGACAGGAAGCGCCGCACGGCCTGCGCCGGCAAGAAGCGCAGCGCGCCTTCGAGCTGAACGATCACCCCCGCTCGGTGCAGTGGCAGCGCGGGGCTCACGTTCGACATCGACCGACTCGGCCGCGCGGCTAGGCGGCCGCCTTGCGCCGCACCAGGCGGGAGTTCAAAAACTGGTACAGGATCTTACAGAGCTCGAAGGAGCTGATGTTCATGGCGTCGACGATCTCGCGGATGGTGCGCTCGCCGTCGATCGCTTCCAGCACGTTGCGCTCTTGGCGCGTGAGGTTCCGCTCCTCGCCCAGGCGCTCGATCGCGACCGGATCGTGGTACAGCACCTCGTCGAAGTCGAAGCTGCCTTCGATCAGGCGCCACTCGTCCACGCGACGGAAGCCTTCCATCACCAGCGCGCCCGTCTCCATGCCCAGCGCCGCCTTGCTGGCGGCCGGGTTCTCCGCGCCGACCGTGAAGGCGAAGCGCCCGACGTTCCAGCGCACCGCTTCGTACAAAAGCTCGGACGTTTGCCGCGTGAGCGCGCGCTTGACCTGGTCTTCCGTCACCATGCCCAGCTGCACCAAGAGCTCGCCCAGCAGCCGCTTGGTGCCGGCCCGGTGCTCGAGCACGTTGGTCAGCTCTTCCCGCGTGACCGCGCCAATGTCCACCAAGTAGCGGCCGAGCAAGAACTCCCCGCGCATGCCGCGCGAGCTCGCAAAATCCACCCGCCCCTTCTGGATGTAGAGCGTCACCTCGGCGTGCTTGGTGAACATGCTGAGCGCGCCGGACTGGCGCTGCAGATCGAGGAGCTGCAGCACCTCCGCGATCGACACGACGGAGATATCGCCCGCCAACGCCTCGCGCGTCTTGTCGCCAAAGTTGAGCGCGCGCAAGAGCGTGGACAGCGCGCCCATGCTGTCCGGCGTGATGGCTCGCTGCACGGCTTGGGCGACCGCCGCGTCCAGCTGGGCGAGCTCCGGCTGCTTGGACAGCTCCGGCGAAATCAAGCTTACTAGCGCCGAGCCGAACTCTTGCGCCGCCTGCACGCGCCGCAGGCCCGGATCCTCACTGAAGCTGGTGCGGCTGGGCCGCAAGCTGTCCATCGAGCCGGCCTCGTTCTCCTCGAACGGCATCGACTCGGCGTCGGGCACGGGGCGTCCACGACCTTCACCGTGTTTCTTGAGCGCGCCCTCTACGACCGCCACCAGGCCGCGCGCGTCGAACGGCTTGGTAATCGCGTCGATTGCGCCGGTCTGCTGCACGAACTGTCCACGAATCTTGTCGCCCTTCGCGCTCATCAGCACGACTGGTAGATTCTTCAGCTCGTCATTGGCGCGCAGCTCGCGACAGAACTGGTAGCCGTTCATGCGCGGCATGACGAAGTCGAGCAGCACGAGATCGACCTTCTCGTGACCCAAGAGCTCGAGCGCTTCTTGTCCGTCCTGAGCGGACACCGGGTCGAAGGCGCTCGCCTCCAAAATCGAGCACACGACCTTGCGGATCGTGGGGCTGTCGTCGACGACCAGAATTCGTGCGCTCATCTCGGCAGGGCCCTCAATCGTGCCGATATTGCGGCCTGCGGGTCAAGGCACGCGGCCTTTGCGCCGAAAAGGCGCCTGCTCGCGCGCTCCGGGCCGGCGCGTCACTGGAGCCGCGTGCGGTATGCCGCGTAGCCGACGACAGGGTGGTGCAGCACGTAATAGAGCGCGCAGCCAGGCGCGAGGTTCGGCGCGCCGAGCCCCACCTCCGGCACCGCCCCTTGCACGACGATCTGCGGCTCGGAGAAAGCCTCGCTCGGTCGCGAGCGCACCAGCCGGCCAATCACCCAGCGCCCGGCCGGATCGCGCACCGTGCCGACCAGAGTGAGCTCGTCGGCCGACATGTCCGGCGAGCGCACGTACTCCGTGATCCCGGGCAGGGGCGCGGCGCCGGCGAAGCTGGCCGCCTTGCTGGTGCGCGTGAGCATGAGCGGCGGCTCCTCCGACTGCTTGCCCTGAGTGTAGAGGCGGAGCTCGTCGCTGCTCACGGCCGCGGCTGGGGACATGTGCCCGCGCACGTCACCGCCACCGCGAGCACCATCCATTCGCACCCTCTGCCCATGAGAGGGTATTGTACCGCCGTTCGCTGACGGGAGGCGAGTTAACGACCCAGCATGCCCTCCAGCTGCGACAACGCGCGCTCCAGCGAGGCGCGACCGCCTTGACCGGCGAAGGCTGTGGGCACGTGTGCGTCGCGCGCCGCCGCCAGCGCAGGCTCGCTGTGTTTGTGCTTCACGGCGCGGTCCAGGATGACCACGCCCGCGACGCGGCCTTGGCGGATGCGCTGCGGCAAGTTGCCGAGCGCGTGCACGCCGTCGCGCTCCGTGTCGATCCACTCGACGTGCGCGGCCATACCCTCCGGCAGGCTCTCTGAGCGATCGCGCGAGAGCGCGCCGATGATGACCAACTTCTGCGTGGCCAGCGCGGCGCGCAGCTTGGGCCACCCGGACGGCGCCTCGACGGAGAGCGGCGGCTCGCTGCGAACCGTGGCCGGCGGCTCGCGCAGCGACGGAGGCGCGAGCAGCTGCGCCAGCTCCGGCAACGCCAGCACGGCGTCGCGCAGCTCTTCTGCGGCGCGGCCGACTGAGATGCCGACCTTGGGCGGCGCCTTCAAGCGGTGCTCGGCCGCAAACTCCGTCGCGATTTGCTGCTCGATCGCGCGCCGGTACGAGGAAAGCGCCGTCTCCACGCGCTCGATGCGCACGCTCACGTCACGCCTCCGCGCCAGCAAAGCAGCGCGGAGGCCTTCAAGCAGCTCGTCGATGGGAGAAGCCGGATCCGTCATGTCTCCGGCTCCGGCTTCAGCCCTGCGGCTCGCCAACCGTGCGGATGCGCAGCTCCGCCAGCTGGTTCGGCCCGACGGCGCCGGGCGCGTTGCTCATCAGGTCCGTGCCCTTCTGCGTCTTCGGGAACGCGATCACGTCGCGGATGCTCTCCGTAGCGTTGAGCAGCATCATGATGCGATCCATGCCGAGCGCGATGCCGCCGTGCGGCGGCGCGCCGAACTTGAGCGCGCTGAGCAAGAAGCCGAACTTCTCCTGCGCCTCCTCGTCCTTGATGCCGAGCGCAGCGAACACCTTCTTCTGCACTTCCGGATCGTGGAGACGGATGGAGCCGCCGGCGATCTCGAAGCCGTTCAGCACCAGATCGTAGCGGTAGCAGAGCACCTTGCCCGGATCGCTCTCGATCAGCGGCACGGACTCGTCGTGCGGCCGCGTGAACGCGTGGTGTGCGGCGGCCCACGTCTTCTTCTCGTCGTCGTACTCGAACAGCGGCGGGTTCACGACCCAGGCGAAGTTCCATTTGCCGCCGTGACCGACCTCCGGGATGAGGCCCATCTTCTTGGCGATGGTCACGCGCAGGTTCGCCAGCACGGTGTGGACCAAGCTCGTCTTGCCGAACTGGAAGATGAGCACGTCCCCTTCCTTGGCGCCGGTCGCGGCGTTGATCGCTTTGACTAGCTCCGGCGTCGCGCTCTTGGCCAGCGGCGACTGCGTCCAGGCGCCGTCCGGCCCGACCTTGGCGCGCGCCAAGCCGCCCGCGCCCATGCTCTTGGCCTGCTGCTCCAGCTTCTCCTGATCGGTGCGCGAGAAGTTCGCGCTGGCCGGGATCACCAGCGCCTTGACGATCTCGCTGGGCATGTCGCGCCGTTAGGCGCCCGACTTGAACTTCTCCGCGATGGGCGTGAAGAAGGGGATGCCGCCGCCGCCGTGCTCGACCACGACGTCCGTCAAGTCCACGTGCGGCAGGTCGAAGCGCAAGTCCGGCTTGTCGTTGCCGTACTTGGTCATGGATTCTTCGAAGTTCAAGTGCGGGAAGTGCCCGTCCGGGTACGCCTCCTTCAAATCCAGCCCGAGCGCGGCCTTCCAGATCGCGAAGATGAGGCCCTCCACCAGGTTGAACACGTCCTGCTGGTTGACGAACGACATCTCGATGTCGATCTGCGTGAACTCCAGCTGGCGATCGATGCGCAAGTCCTCGTCGCGGAAGCAGCGCACGATCTGGAAGTAGCGTTCGTAGCCGGCGCACATGAACAGCTGCTTGAACAGCTGCGGGCTCTCCGCCAGCGCGTAAAACTTCTGCGCGTGCAGACGCGACGGCACCAGGAAGTTGCGCGCGCCGCCCGGCGTGTACTTCACCAAAAAAGGCGTCTCGATCTCGAGGCAGCCCTGATCGGTCAGGTAGTTGCGGGTCGCCTGGTTCACGTTGTGGCGCATGCGCAGGGCGCGCTGCAGCGGGCCGCGGCGCAGGTCCAGGTAGCGGTACTCCAGCCGCACCTCTTCGCGCGTGTCGCTCTTGTCCTCGATGGCGAACGGCGGCGTCTCCGCCTTGTTGAACACCGTCGCCTCCAGCACCGTGATCTCGATCTCGCCGGTGGGGATGTTGGGGTTGGCGGCGCTCACCATCTTGTTCTCCTTCTTGGAGAACTGCTCGCCGCGCGACTTCACCACGCCGCGGATGCCGATCACCCACTCGCCGCGCAGCGCGTCCGCCACCTGGTGCGCCTCGCCGGAGGCGTCCGGGTCGAACACGATCTGCGTGACGCCTTCGCGATCCCGCAGGTCTACGAACACGATGGAGCCGTGGTCGCGTCGATTGGCCACCCAGCCGAAGAGCACGACCTCCTTACCGATGTCGGAGGCGCGGAGCGCGCCGCAGCTATGGGTTCTCTTCAACTCGTCAATGAACCGGGCCACTTTATTTTCCTTGATTTTGGGGGTCCGAGCGTCTGCGGCACCCACCGGGGCCGGCTCTTTTAGCACCCGGGCGGGCTGCCTGAAAACGTCGCGCGCTCTCGGCGAAAACTGGGCCGTTTGTGGGCTCATCTGGCAGCCATGGGCGGTGAGCCAAGCGCCGGCGCCAAAGCCCTTCATCGAATCCGCCTGCGGCAAGCTCGCGTTCGCCGTGCCGCTGGTCGTCACGATGCTGCGCACGTCGCCCACCGGGCAGTGGCGGGACGACCTGCCAGTCGTGCGGGCGCTCGGCCTCGTGCCCCACGGCGTGGAGGGCTTCGTCTCCACCGCGCTCACGCAGCTGCTGGCGCTGCTGCCGCTGGGCGGCCGGTTGCTGCGTGCTGGCTGGGTCAGCGCGCTCGGCCTAGCGGTCGCGGCCGCCATCGCCTACCAGCTGATCCAGCGCGCGCTCACGGTGTCGCTTCACACGCCGCGCCTCTCGCCGCCGCTCGCGCTGGCCGCGACCATGACCGCGGTGCTGGCGCCGTGCTGGCAGCTCGAAGGGACGTTGACCGGCGGCGTCACGCTGGGCGTCGCGCTCGCGCTGGCGGCGATCTGGGTCGCGCTCAGCGCCAAGGCGCGCGGCTCGCAAGTGCTGCTCGGGGCCTTGATCGGCGCGACGGCGATCGAGTCGCACGCGGCGGCGCTCGCGCTGATCATCGCGCTCGGCGCGCGCGCCGTTTCCACGCGGCGCTGGCCAGACG
>JAEYOT010000730.1 GCA_023411445.1 Pseudomonadota bacterium | reverse complement strand
CGCGGACGCCGAGCGCGAGCTCTCGCTCGTCACCTGCGTGATGCCGAAGAAGCCCGGTAAGCGCGAGGTGTGGTTGTTCGGTCCAGGCGTCGCCAAGAACTTGCGCGCGGAGCTGTACGAAACGACGACCGATCGTGAAGCGGTGACGGGGACCCGACTGGCAGCGCTCTACCCGGGCAGCGAGTCCCGCCTGATGGATCTGCAGACGCGTGAGCTGTTGCCGCTGCCCACCGGCTCGCGGGTGGTGCAGGTCGAGGGCGGCCGCGCCGTGATTTGGCGCGGTCAGGAGCTCTACGTCTACGACGCGGAGACCCGCCAAGAAGAGCGGCTGGCGGAGGGCGTCGCCAAGAACCCGGACTTGATGCGGGTCGGCAGCGCGCTCTTGCTCACGCCGTTCGTGCTGACGGGACCGAGCGGTCCGGTGCTGGCCAGTCCGACTGCCCAGCCGCTCGCGCTCTCGGTCAGCGGGCACGTGCTCGTGGGGAGCCCGGCGGACGGCGCGATCTTGGGCCCGCTGCACTGGCTCGATGCTAGGCTGCCGCCCCCCGATGGACCTCTTCGCTGATCTCGAATTTCGCGGGCAGCTCTATCAACAGACCGACGCCGACGGGCTTCGCCAGCACCTAGCCACGCCGCGGAAGGTCTATTGCGGCTTCGATCCGACGAAGGACTCGCTCACGATCGGCAACCTCGTCCAGATCTTGCTGCTGCGGCGCTTCCAGCTCGCCGGTCATACTCCGGTCGTCGTGATGGGCGGCGGCACCGGCATGATCGGTGATCCTTCGGGCAAGTCGGCCGAGCGACAGATCTTGACGCCCGAGCAAGTGGCCGCCAACGTGGCCGGTCAGCGCGTGAGCTTCGAGCGGCTGCTCAGCTTCAGCGGCTCCAACGCCGCGCAAATCGTCAACAATGGCGACTGGCTGACCAAGATCGGCTTCATCGAAGCGCTGCGCGACATCGGCAAGCACTTCTCCATCAACATGATGCTCCAGCGGGACAGCGTGCGCGAACGGCTGCACAACCGCGACCAGGGCATCAGCTACACCGAGTTTTCGTACATGCTGCTGCAGGCCTACGATTTCTCGTACCTGTTCCAGCATCACGGCGTCACCGTGCAGGCGGCGGGCTCGGATCAGTGGGGCAACATCGTGGCCGGGGTGGACCTGATCCGGCGCACCTTGCAGCAAGAAGCGTTCGGCATGACCACGCCGCTGGTCACGAAGGCGGACGGCGGCAAGTTCGGCAAGACGGAGAGCGGCGCGGTCTGGCTCGCGAAGGAGCGCACGTCGCCCTACGCGTTCTACCAATTCTGGGTCAACGCAGCCGACGCGGACGTGTCCAAGTTCCTGCGCACCTTCACGTTCCTATCGCACGACGAGATTTTGAAGCTGGAGGCCGAGCACCAAGCCAACCCGGGGGCTCGCACCGCCCACCGCGCGCTGGCGCAGCACATGACGGAGCTGGTGCACGGCCCGGAGGGCCTGGCCCAAGCGCAGACGGCGACCGAAGCGCTGTTCTCGGGCAACGTGGCGGAGCTCTCGCGCGAGACGATCGCAGAGTTGTTCGGGACGGCTCCGGCCGCCAGCCTGCCCCGCGAGAAGCTGGCTGGCGCCGGCTACGCCTTGGTGGACGCGCTGGTCGAAGGCGGTGTGGTCAAGAGCAAGCGCGAGGCGCGCGAGTTCCTCGGCAACGGCGCGATCTTGGTCAACGGCCGTACGCCCGCAGCGGACGCGCAGCTGAGCCAAGACTGGCTCTTGCACGATGAGGTCTTGCTGGTCCGCCGCGGCCGCAAGAACTGGCACGTCCTGCGCTTCGCTTGACTTGGGCGACGAAGGCGCACGTCGCTCCTGAGGGCGTGCGCCCTATCACCTACTTGGGCTCACACCCGTGTGTCCCACAGCGCTGCAAAAATGCAGCCCGCGGCACATCTACCGCTGTCGCCCCGCCGCAAAAGCGATGATGAGGGCGCGAACCGGACATTAGTCAGGTATGATCGCGAGAGCTTTGCGCGGCGAGTGCGCGTTCTCGGCGCGCGTTTCGGCGCTGGCGCTGTCGATGGCAGCCGTAGCTGTCGGTTGCGGTGAGTCTTCGCCAAACGTGGACGGCACCGCCGGCTCGCCCCCCAACGCGGGTGGTGGCGGCAGCGGCGGCTCAGCCCCGAGCCAGTCGACGGCGGGCGCCAATCCGCAAGGTGGCCAGGGGACGGCGAGCGCTGGCGGCGCAGCTCCTACCAGCGGCGCTCCCGGGGAGACGATCGGCGACATCACCAAGCTCTTCGGGCCGAACACGGTGCTGGAGCCTGCGGTGCAGGTGGACACGCCCGAGGCCTTGAAGACCTACTGGTCGGATCGCGCGCGCGACCGTCACGCCCGCGAGGCTCGCTTCCACGCCTACGAGCACTACCTCCACCTCTACTGGGAGAAGCGCACGGCGGCCGTGGAGATCATCGACACCGTCGGCAAGGAGCCGAACGGCAGCGTGACCTTCAACGTGAAGGCGCAGTGGAAGCTGGACAGCGGGCAAGCCGAGCTGCGCTTCTTCTTCCGCGGCATCGGCACGGTGGCCGAGTACCACGACAACCGCCCGATGACGATGGTCGGTGACGTGGACGACTTCACGTACACCCGCACCGTGACCACCAAGCAGCCCGAAGGACGCCCGCTGCAGGTCGGCGACAAGATGGAGTTCGAGCTCAGCCAGTTCTTGGACAAGAACTACAAGGCGGACGAGTTCACGGGACGCGACAACTACTACGGCACCACCATGCTCAACGGCGTCGGCAAGGGGCGGGTGCCCTGGGCGCAGACCGGCGAGGAGTGCGAGAACCAGAAGGACGAGGCCATCTGCCGGGACTCCGAGCCGATCCCGGAGAGCGCCTGGTTGGGCGGACACACCACGCAGCACGAGCTCGTCTCCGGCGAGCCCGAGAGCGTGTTCATGCAGATGGCCGGCAACCTGAGCTCCATCAACGGCCAGCGCTTCGTGCGCGGCAGGCGTTCGATCCACACCAACTTCGACGACGGCCACCACGACGAGTCCGCCGAGAACCCGAAGTGGACGGAGCAGGCCGGCAAGCTCGGGCCGCTCTTCATCAACCACTCCTGCAATCAGTGCCACTTCCAGAACAGCCGCGCAGTCCCGCCGGAGGTCGGTAAGTCCTTGAGCCAGTACGTGTTCAGGGTCGGCACCGCGACCGGCGCCGAAGATCCGCTGCTTGGCCACGTGCTGCAGCCGTCGGACGGCAACGGCGAGCCCAGCGTCAGCATCGCCAGCTGGAAAGAAGAGAATGGCCTGCGCGTACCGGTGTTCGCCTTCAGCGGCGCTAACGCGCCCACCCACTACTCGCCGCGTATCTCGCCTCAGCTCGTCGGCATGGGCCTGCTCGAGGCCATCGACGAGGAGGACATCCTCAAGAACGTCGACGAGGACGACGCCAACGGCGACGGCGTCTCTGGGCGCGCCCGCCGCGTGAAAGATCCCGTCGACCCCAGCCTGTGGCGGCTCGGTCGCTTCGGCTGGAAGGCGGGACAGGCCAGCGTGAGGTACCAGGTCGCCGCCGCGCTGCGCACCGACATGGGCGTGCTCACGTCCGTGTTCCCGACGCCTGACTGCGGCTCTGGCCAACAAAACTGCGGGCCCGCGCTGCCCGAGTACTCGGACACTGACCTCGACGATCTGACCGCTTACATCTCGCTGCTGAGCGTGCGCGCGCAGCGCGACTGGGCGAAGGCCGACGTGCTGAGAGGCAAGGACGTGTTCATGGCCATCGGCTGCGCCACCTGCCACACGCCGGAATTCAAGACGTCCGCGTTCGCGCTGCACGCGGAGCTGCGCGACCAAACCATTCGGCCGTACACGGACCTCTTGCTGCACGACATGGGTGAAGGCTTGGCCGACACGCTACCCGAAGGCACCGAAGAGCAGGGCAACGCCTCGAGCTACGAGTGGCGCACGCCGCCGCTCTGGGGCATCGGCTACACGAAGGCCACCGCGGGAGAGGAAGCCTACCTGCACGACGGCCGCGCGCGCGCCCTGACCGAAGCGATCCTCTGGCACGGCGGCGAGGGTGAAGGCTCCAAGCAGAAATTCCAAGCGCTGTCCGAAGCCGAGAAGAACGCGCTGCTCACGTTCCTCAAATCCCTCTAGCGCAGCACGAACTCCGCGAAGTCCGCGCTGCTGGGGCTCGCCGTCTGGTCGCCGTCGCTCATCAAGCCAACGCCGAAGAACGTGGGCACCTCGGCGTTGACGTCACCGCCGGCGAAGTGCTTGCGAAACTCGGCGTGTAGATCGAGATCCACGCTCTTCCAC
>JAEYOT010000652.1 GCA_023411445.1 Pseudomonadota bacterium | reverse complement strand
TGACACGCCGAGCACCCGAGCGCGGAGTCTGCCCGCTCCGCCTGCGCCGGCGCGAACAGCGACTCGGACCACTCAGCGAACGTGCGCTCGAGCTCCAGCCCGTGCCCCAGCGGAGCCTCTGGCGTGACCAAGTCGTGGCAGGCGCCGCACAGCGCCGAAGCCTCCGGCGATGTGCCATCGAGCAGCGGCGAGTACGCAGAATCATGGAACGAATTGGCAACCGGACGACGCACGCCGCCGCGCAGCACGCCGTCCTCCGCCAACACCAGCGCGTTATTGTGCGTCCCGCTCACCTCCGCCACGCTGTGGCACACGTAGCAGGTCACGCCGGACAGCGCGTCCGGCAATTCATCGAGGTTCAAGCCGTCCTGGCTCATGCCGGTCTGCGTGGCGAGCGGCGCGTGGCAGCGGATGCAGAAGTCGCCAAGCTCCCCGTTCGTCTCCGCTTGGGCCTTGCGGTTTTGAGCGATGAACACCGGATCTTTCGCGGCGTACGCGTGCATGCTCTGCGCCCACTCGGCGTAAGTTTGCTCGTGGCAGCTGCGGCAGGTGGTCGGATCCATGAGCTGCTCGAGCGTCGCTTTCGCGGGCGCAGGCTCGTCGGCGCAGCCGCCGAGCCACGCCGCCAACAGCGCGGTCACGGCGGGGAGAAGCGATACGCGCATGTCAGCTGGAGTGCCACGACGGCAGTGTAGCAAGCCTTCTACCTAGAACGAATCCAGCATGAAGGGGCGCGGGCCCGCGAAAACGGCCCCGAGCAGCTCCACCTCGTCGTCGCTCACGGCGTGGAGCAGCCCGGCTGCCAGCATCTCACGCGGGTGTTTGAAGCCGCTGAAGATGGCCGCGAGCGCGCGCACGTCCAGGCGGAGGCGCCCCGCCCCACCGCGCTCCACCATGCCGCCGCCGCCGCTCACGCGCAGCTTGTAGCGACCGCCGTTCTCCGGCAGCGCGGCGTCCACCACTTCCAGCTCGAGCACGGCGTCGAGCGGTGGGTAGCCGCGGCCAGCCAGCGCCGCCGCGACGTCCGTGATGCGCAGCAGCCAGTCGTCCATGGCGTCGGGACAGGCGCCGTAGTCGGCGATGAGCTGGTGAAAGGGGCCGCCTGCCCCGTCCGGAAACCGCACCCACTGCGCCTGCGGTTGGTAGCGGGAAAACAGGCTGAGCAACGCGAGCACGCTGCGCGGCGTCGTAGCGATCGCGTCGTCGACCACTAGCGTCTTGTCTGGAAAGCCGTGCTGGAATGAGACGTAGCCCTCCGGCCCCTCCGGGAAGTCGATGCGATACAGAGAGCGCTTCGAGCCATCGTACGGTTGAAAGTGGCTGCGCCAGAAGTGGTCCGTGCGCGCCAACAGACCGCTCCGCTCCCGCGCGAAGCGCTGGTACAGCTCGCGCGCCTCTGCTTGCTGCTCGGGCGCGAGCTCTACGTAGCGAGCGCCAACGCGCTCGGACGGCAGGGCGGTGATGGGCGCGCGGCAGAACCGACGCTCACCCGCGGGCTCGTAGCCGACGCTGCGGTAAAACGCTGGCGTGGAGGCGTACAGCACGCTGAGCGGAATGCCCGCCGCGCGCGTCTCGCGTAGCCCCTCCAGCATCAGCCGGCGACCCACGCGCTCGCCGCGAAAGGGCGGCGCCACCACCACGGCCGAGACGGCGTAGGCGGCCAGGCGGCGGCGACCGAACCACTGCCCCGCGGTGTGGAGCACCAGGCCAGCGACGAAGCTGTCGTCACTGGCCGTGAGCGCGCGCATGTTGTCCCAGCCGTGCGCGTCCAGCGACGAGAGCCACTGCGCTGGATCGAAGCTGAACGTCTGCCCCGCCAGCGTGACGAACGTCTGCGCCTGAGCGCGCTCAGGTCGCCCGTACTTCAAGCCCTCAACCACCACCGCGTTGCCCACCGAGCGATTTTACTACGTCGCGAGGCGGGCGTCACCCCACGCGCTCAACGCCCGGCGGAAGCTTGCGGCGCCTGAAAATGCCAGCGCTCCAGCGTCGTTCCGAAATTGAGCCCGCTGCCTTCGCGCCAGCCGCGCAGCTCCGGCACCGCCACGATGCGATCGGCCAAGAAGAGCAGCGGCAAGCTGGGCAGGCGCTTGGAGTACTGTACGAACAGCAGGTCTCGAATCTGCTCGCGGCGCTCGCTGTAGAGCGCGCGCTCTTCGCGCTCGACCAGCGCAGCGATGGCGTCGTCGTACGCAGGGTTTCGGAAGGAGCGATCGAACTTGCCGTCCACGAGCGGCAAGCTCCAGTACTTCTCTGGCGGTGCGTCGCGCTCACCAGTGGTGGAGCTGAGCAGCAAGCCGCCGTGCTTGCGCTTGCGATATAGATCCGAAAGCTTCTTCTCTTCGCTGCGCTCTAGCGTCACGCCCACCGCCGCCAGGTTGCTCGCGATGCGCTCGGCGATGGCCGCGTCCACCGGCGACGGCCCGTGGAACAGCTTGAGCTTCTTGCCCACCAAACCCACGCGCTCGAGCTCACGCTTGGCCTCCGCCGCGTCGAACGGGACGATCTCGGTGCCTTCCGGCTCCGCCCCCGGCACGGGCACGTGCGACGCCCGGGCAGCTTCGCCGAAGATGCCGCTGCGGATACCCTCGCGATCGATGGCCATGAGCAAGGCGCGCCTGGCTGCCAGCGGCTCGAGCAGCGGATTGGTGAGATCGGCGTGGAGGAAGGTCTGCACGTCCGAGGGGCGGATCTCGACCGCGTCGGGACGGCGCTGGGCCAGCGCTTGCGCGGTCTCGGGCGAGATCGCGTTGGGCATGATCAGGTCGATTTGGCCGGCTTCGAAGGCCTGCACCAGCGCGGCGTCATCAGGGTAGCGCTTGATTTCGACGCGCCCAATGGAGGGCTTCGGTCCTGCGAAATGCGGATTTTGCTCCAGCACCGCGCTCTCGTCGGCTTTGAACGAGACGAGCCGGTAGGGGCCCGTAGAGGGCAGCACGCTCGAGCGGCGATGCTCGCGCACGGCGTCGTAGCCGCCCTGCTTGAACACCTCTTCGAGCGCATGCTTCGGCAGCGGCGTGATGCTCTCGAGCGCCACGGCGACGCGGTCCCGGTAGCGCACGAGCAGCTCCTGCGGGCTCAGCACCGCGACGTCCACGATGCGGGGATCGGGCGAAACGTGCAGCGCGAACTTCAAGTCATCGGCCGTGAGCGGCTTGCCGTCGGACCAGAGCAGGCCAGGGCGCAAGCGCCAGGTGACCTCCAGCTTCCCGTCTGCCAGGAAGCGCAACGAATCGTTGCTGATCGACGGCGTTTGCTCGACCAGCACCGCGACGCGCCGCCCGTCCAGCTCCGTGCGCGTCGTCCCCCAGCTCGCGCCCCGCGCCGTCATGCCGCCGCTGGCGCTGGCGAGCTGATTGGTGCCGATCCGCACCACGTTGCGCGCCGATGGCGGCCGTTCTCCCGTGAGTGGCGGCGCCGCTGCGCGCGCTTTCGCTTCGGGAGCTTGCACCGCGTACGTCATCACGATCACAATCACGACCGGGACGACGGCGAGTGTGACGACGTCCAAGATCTGCCACGTCCGGTGCTTGTTGCGATCGTGCAGCCAGGCCGCCACCACCGAGACGAGCAGGAGCACCGCCGTCAGCGCGTACGCCACCAAGAACAAGGTGTCCGCGATCGTCATGTACGACACGCTGGGCATGGTGTCCGCGACCGAGAACTGAAATGCGAAGCACGCGAGCAGCGCCGTGACGCCCACGCCCGAGCGCACGTCCAGCCAGCGCGGGTGAACCATCAGGGCCGTCAGCGCGACGAGCAAGATCACCAAGAGCGGCAGGAACAACTTGGTCGCGGCCATCAGCAAAGGACGGCGCACCTTCACCTCGAACGCGACGCGGTTGACCTGAGTGGGCTTGCCCTCGTGCGCCACGCTGCCCAAGTCCGAGCGGTAGGTGCCCTTGGCGGTACGGGGCACGAACACCGGCTCGTACAGCCAACCTGTCACGCTGAAGCGCTCGCGCATGCCGCTGCCGGCGAGGTCCGGCACCAGCTCCCCTTCGTGCGCCGGGAGCTCCAGCACCACCGCCAGCGTCTGCTCGTCGAACGGGAAGCGCTGCAGCGGAAATTCGCCGCGCAGCGTGCCGCGCACCCGCCAGCGCGCCGAGCGCCATTTGCCGTCAGCCTCCTCGCCCAGCAGCGTGCGCTCGGTCTCCGCCGAGTTGGCGATGCGCAGGTTCTCAGGCGTAAAATCACCGAGCCACTTCGCCCACAGCTCGAAGTCCACGTCGTAGACGCCGTCCTTCTGATCGAACTTGGCCACGTCGTGCAGGTACACGCCGGCGTACACACGCTGGGCGGGCGCCGCTGCGAGTGGCCGCGCGCACGTGAGCCACAAGGCCGCCACCAGCAGCTGTAACAAGATGACGATTCGGCGACCGACCCAGGTGCTGACGAGCATCGAGCGACAGCCGGAACCACGCGCCAATCGCGGCGTCAACTGGATCGAGCAAGGGCCGGGCTTAGCGAGCAAGCCTTCAGAACTAGGCAAGAAACGGCGAAGCAGTCGCGTCTGACGGCCCGCCCATGCCATTTTGGGCGCATGCTCGTCGAGCTGGGGCTGATCTTGGCGTTGGTCGTCGTGAACGGGCTGTTCGCGGGCGCGGAGATCGCCATCGTGGGCGTCGACCGCCTGCGGCTTCGGCAGCTGGTGGACCAGGGGCGCGCCGGAGCGCGCGTGCTGGCAGCGCTGCGCGCGAAACCCGAGCGCTTCCTGGCGACGGTGCAGATCGTGATCACGGTGGCGAGCGCCGCCGCGGGGGCCTTCGGCGGCGCTACTTTCGCCCGTCACCTCGAGCCCGTGCTGCGGCCGGTGGCGGGCCAGCACGCTGAGCTGGCCGCGCTGGGCGTGGTCGTCGTTCTCGTCTCCTATCTCTCGCTGGTGTTCGGCGAGCTGGTACCGAAGTCGCTCGCGCTCCGCCACTCCGAGCGCTACGCGCTGCTGATCGCGCCGACTCTGAACTTCATCGCCGGCATCGCGCGGCCGCTCGTGTGGCTGCTGACCAAGTC
>JAEYOT010000646.1 GCA_023411445.1 Pseudomonadota bacterium | reverse complement strand
GCTCCCAGCTGCGCTGCCGCCAGCACCCGCCACCATGCTCCCGCCTGCGCCGCTCGCGTTACCGCTGCCAGCCGCGCCCGGCGCGCCGCCCGCGCCGCTGCCCCCTGAACCATCCCCGGTCGAGCTGCCCGCATCACACCCGAGGAGGAGCCCAGCGAGCAGCACACCGATCGACCAGCATCGCGTCATACCCCCAGGCTGACTCAGCCTCGGTCCCAGATCTTTGCATCCTGTGCTCGACGCAGCGTGCTGCGACGCCAGGTAGCGGTCGCGGCCGGGTCGTCGCTGGCTCGCTGCCAAGTGAGAAGAGCCATAAAAGAAGGCGACCTTGCGGTCGCCTCGTCATCGCTCCTGCTTGGTGTCCCGGGACGGAATTGAACCGCCGACACGAGGATTTTCAATCCTCTGCTCTACCGACTGAGCTACCGAGACAGTTGGCCTGGGGGCCGTTCCCCGCCGAGAACCGCCGGGGGAGCGGGTTAGTAGCGCAGCAGGGTTGGGGGGCGCAACCATGAAAATGAGTCGGTGTAAGATGATGGGACGGTGGCCAGTCTTTCGCCCTCCAGTCAGCCGAATCCTTACGCTTCCGAGGCCTACTTGCACCAGCTGCTGCAGAAGGCGAAGGCCGCGGGCGCCCGGGACGTGCACCTCAAGGTGGGGCAGCCGCCTGGGGCGCGGGTCCGGGGGTCCTTGGTGTTCTTTCGGGTGGACAAGATCCGGCCCGAGGATACGGAGGCGCTGGCCCGGCACCTGATCCGGGACCCTGAGGTGCTGAGCAACCTGGCCGGGCTGCGCGAGTACGACACGTCGTACGAGGTGTTCGGGGTGGGGCGGTTCCGCGTGAACGTTTACCGGCAGCGGGCGTCCCTCGCGATCGTGATGCGGATCATCCCGCACGAGGTGCCGAGCTTGGAGCAGCTGGGGGCGCCCGAGGCGTGCCGGGTGCTCGCCGAGAAGGATCGCGGGCTGGTGCTGTGCGTGGGCGCGGCCGGCAACGGTAAGTCCAGCACGCTGGCCGCGATGGTGGACTACATGAATCACACCAGCGCGCGCCACATCATCACGATCGAGGACCCGATCGAGTACATCTACGTGGACGACAAGTGCTCGATCAGCCAGCGCGAGATTGGCTACGACACGCAGAGCTTCGCCAGCGCGCTTCGCGCCGCCTTGCGACAGGATCCGGACGTGATCCAAGTCGGCGAGATCCGCGATGGGGAGACCATGGATATCGCCCTGAAAGCGGCTGAAACCGGGCACTTGGTGCTGTCCACGCTGCACACGCCGGACGTGGCCCGCACCATGAACCGCATCATCGCCCTGTCCGACGGTGGGGACTCGGAGGACCTACGCGATCGCCTGGGGGACTCGCTCCAAGGCATCGTCGCGCCGCGGCTGCTGCCGCGCGCGGGCGGGCAGGGGTTGGTGCTGGCGGCGGAGGTCTTGATGATGACGGGCTCGGTGCGCGAGACGATCAGGCGGCCGCTCGGCAATCCTCCGCTGAAGGAGCTGATGGAGTCCGGCGGTAGCATGTACGGCATGCAAACCTTCGAGATGCACATCAAGGAGCTGATCCGCGCAGGGCTCGTGGATCGCGAGGTCGGGCGCGCCGCGATGGGGTTCTGAGCTTCTCGGAGCTGGGCGAACGGCCGCGCGGTCGTCACGCTCGCCTCCAGGTCGAGCCCTCCGACGAGTCCTCGATCACGATGCCGCGTGCGAACAGCTCCGCCCGTAGCGCGTCGGAGAGCGCATAGTCCCGCTCTTTGCGGGCCTGATCCCGGCGGGCGATCTGCTCTTCGATCAGGGCGTCGTCCTCCATCACCGGCACCGGGCCGGCGAGCGACAGGCCAATGGCGTCACCCAGCTCGCGCAGCAGACGAGCGCGTGCTGGGAGCGGAGCTGGCTGCTCGGCCACCTCCCACAGGATGCTGATGGCGCGTGGCGCGTCCAGATCGTCCCGGAGCGCGTCCCAGAAGCGTTCGCGTAGCTGCTCCAGCGCTGGCTGTTGAGAGCTAGAGCTGGGCGCGGCGTCGGAGGGCGTGCCGCCCGCCCGGACGATGGCGCGTAAGCGACGGCGCGCGGCCTCTGCGCCGCGCAGCGCTTCCCCCGAGAGGCTGAGCGGGCTGCGGTAGTGCGCCGTGTAGAGGTAATAGCGGAAGCCGCCGGGCGTGACGCCGAGCGGCGCCAGATCATCGAGGTTCGGGGGGCGCTGCTGGTGGCCGCGGCTCTTCGAGATCTTCTCGCCGTCGAACATCAGCCAGCCGCCGTGCAGCCAGAGCTGCACCCACGGACGGACCCCGAGCGCGTTCTCGGATTGGGCGATCTCGTTGGTATGGTGCACCGCGACGTGATCGATGCCGCCAGTGTGGATGTCGATCAGGGGGCCGAGGTGCTTGGTCGCCATGGCGCTGCACTCGATGTGCCAGCCGGGGAAGCCGACGCCCCACGGGCTCGGCCACTCCAGCTGCCGGCGTGGCCCTTCGGCGCGGCTCAGCTTCCACAGCGCGAAGTCTGCCGGGTGGCGCTTGCCGCTGCCGGCGCCGACGCGCGCGTGAGCGGAGCTGGCGCGCAGTCGCGACAGCTCGCCGTAGTGCGGGTCCTTGCGCGTGTCGAAGTAAACGCCGTCGGGCGTGGCGTAGGTGAAGCCCTTGGCTTCCAGCGCGCGGATCATCTCGATCTGTTCGGGGATGTGATCGGTGGCGCGCGCCCACACGCTGGGCTCGCGCACGCCCAGCAGCGCCAGGTCGCGCTTGAACAGCTCGGTCCACACGCGGGCGACCTCCAGCGCCGAGTGACCGCTCTGGCGGGCGGCGAGCTCCAGCTTATCGTCACCCTCGTCAGCGTCATCCGTGAGGTGGCCGACGTCCGTGATGTTGATCACGTGGCGGACCTCGAGCCCCTCGTGCTGAAGGACGCGCGAGAGCAGGTCCGCCAGGACATAAGGCCGCATGTTGCCGAGGTGTTGCCGGCTGTAGACGGTTGGACCGCAACTGTAGACGCT
>JAEYOT010000633.1 GCA_023411445.1 Pseudomonadota bacterium | reverse complement strand
GCGTCAGGGATGGCTCGGCGCGCAGCTTGATGCGGCCGTTCTCCACGTCGCCCACGTAGTCCGCGTACACCGTGTAGTCGGGCGCGTCCCAGCGTGCCGTAGCCGTGATCGTGGGATTTGCCGGATCTTTGCCGTCGAACGTCACCACGCCGCGCTCGATTTCGAAGTTTTTCCCCTGGACGTCCAGCTTGCCACCGCGCACCTCGATGCGTCCGGTGACCCGCGTCTCGGGCGCCGTCTCCACGCGCAGCTTGCCGGTGAGCTGCGCTTGCGCCGTGCGCCCTCGCTCTACCGTGACGTCCCTGCCGAGCTCGACCAGCACGACGAGCGGCGCTTCATCAGACGCGGGTGCGTCGCTGCCGCCACCGGGCTCGAGCGGCTGCACCGGCAACGGCACGAACACCCCATCCGCCCGCCTTACACCGACGCGGATGTCCTGAGGCCCGTCCAAGCTCTGGAGGCCCTTGCCACTCGTCTCCGGGGTGACCAAGCGAAACTGCGGAACCGTTACCTTGAGCGTGCGCTCACGGCGCTCCGGGCTGTCGTACGCCACGCGCACCGTTCCCCAGGCGTCACCGAGCGCCGCGCCCTCGAGCGTGATGGGCAGCATCTCGCGCTCGCGGATCACGACGGTCGCGTCGGCGGCGCGCAGCGCGAAGCCTTCCAGACGTGCGCCACCCGTTACCGTGACCTTGCCAGTGAGACCGGAGGCCTCGAGGCGCTCGAGGCGGAAGCGGTCGTTTTCCACCGACACCTTGGCGTTGATGTTGCTGAAACGCTGGCCGATCGCCGGCACCTGCACCACGCCTTTGGTCAGCGTGGCTGAGCCCGCGACGCGGGTCGCCTCCGGCGTCACGCGCACTTCGGTCTCGGCGTCCAGCCTGCCGGCCACCTCGCTCAGGCTCCCGCCCAGCAGCGGGGTCAACGTCTCGAGCCTGAAGTCGCGTGCCTTCACGCGGATCACGCCGCTTTGCGTCAGCTCCGGCGTGGCTCGCTTACCCCAGCGCATGCCGGCGGCGAGCGTCGCCTGCGTGGCGCCCTGTTGACCGGTGCGCAGTGACAAGTCGCCCACCAGCTGCTCACGCTCCGTGCGCGCCTTGAAGCGCAGCTCCGAGACGGGCACGCGCGAAACGGATAGGCCGCTCGAGGCGAGGTCAGCCTCCAGGCGCGCGTCACGCCCCCAATCGCTGAGCTTCACCTCACCGCTGAGCTTGCCCGTCACCTGGCGATCGGCGAGAAACGACACTACTTCGAGCGGGAACCCGCTGAGCTTGACGTCGGCGCTGCCCTGCAGCGGCAGCGCCCCGTCGGTGATCTCGCCCGCACGCCGCAGATCGCCCCGCCAGCGCACCTGCGTGTCAGCCACGACCCCGCCGGTCGTGACCTCTTTGGCCCGAACCTTCACCTCGCCATCCGCCAAAGAGCAGCGCAGCTCACCGTCGAGATCGAGCCGCTGATCGTGGTCGGGGCTGCGCAGGCCCCGCGCGACGAACATTGCCTGCACTCGCGGATCTGCGACGCTGCCGGCCACGTTCGCCTCGAGCGTCAGGCGACCGCGCACCACCGCTGGCCGCACCAGCGGCGGCAAGCTCTGTAGCCTGCGATCGGTGACCAGCAGTCGGGCTCGCAGCGGCGCTCGCAGCAGCGCCCCTGACGCAAAGCCGCTCCCGATGAAGTCGGCCAGCTGAGCCTCGGCTTGGAGCTCCGCCAGCGTGCCGCGCCGGTCGCGGAGCAGCAGCGTGCCGACGGTAACGCCGCTGGTCGGCTGAGCGCGCAGAGAGAGATGCAGATCGACGCCCTCGAGCGAAGCCGGGCTATCCGCGCCCGTCACGGCGCGGCGCCCCAGCTCCGCCGGCGACTTGCGCTCGCCCACGACGCGCAGGCCGTGGGTACCGACCGCCGCTACCAGCTCCAGCTCGCCCTGGCTGCGCTCGGCCGAGAGCGAGAAGCGGACTCGACCAGCCGTGCGCTCGATCGGGACGTCCGCGGCCGTGAGCAGCGGGGACAGCTCGGCCAGCTCGACGTTGCCGCTCGCGCGCAGGTCACCCTGCAGCTGGGCGAGCCCGTCCACGCTGAGAGAGCTGGGCAGCTCCAGGCCCTTCGCCGCCACCGTCACTTGGCCAATCTTGCCCGCCTTCACCTCGGCGGTGCCGTCGAGGACGAAGCGCGGCGAACGCGAGGAGCGCTCGACGCTGGCGTCCAGCGCCACGGTCCCGCTCGTCAGCGGCAGCTCCACTCCGAGCAGCGCTGCCCGCCGCGGCAGATCCCCGTCTGCAGCGAACAGCGCGAGGTGCTGCCGCTCCGGACCGTAATCCAAATCTGCGTGCGCGCGCCCCGAGAGCAAGTCGAGCGACGCCGCGGCCTTCAGGCGAGGGGCGTCGCTCTTGCCGGTTGCGGTCGCCACCAGCTCGACGTTGCGAGCCTGAAGCGGCGCCACCTCCACGCGACGCAAGCTGGCCGTAGCCCGGCCGGAGAGCGCGCCATCGTCGAGCCCGAGCTGCCCTTTCGCGGAGACGCGACCGGCCGCCAACACCCCGAGCGCGCTCAGGCGCTGAGGCTCTGCCAGCTCCACCTCCAGCTCTCCTTCCACCTTACCGGGGCCCTGACTCGGCAAGGTGACCGCGTAGCCACCGCGCGCGCTCGCGCCGCGCTCGTCGGCAGAAAATCTGCCACTGGTGGCGACTCCTTCAGGCTCGCCCAGCGCGATCTCGCCGGCTAGCCAGACACGGGGCGTTGGCTCACCCGCGACGCCCCCCGAGTCGACGTCCACGCGATAGGCCCCGACGAACTGCGCGTCGTCCTGCTCCCACAGT
>JAEYOT010000596.1 GCA_023411445.1 Pseudomonadota bacterium | reverse complement strand
GTCTTGGGTCCAGAGCGGCCATCCTCGTGCGTTCCGCGCCACCGCTGCACCGTCCGCTCGTCAAGGCCAAGCTCGTCGCACGCGGCGCTCTGGCGTGCGCCCGCGCCAACCGCTTCTTCAATCAGCTCGAGGACTCGTCGTCGGTCTTCGACTCCGTGGAGGCGTCCTCGTCCCCCCACAGAGCTTCCGCTTTTTTTCGGAGCACCAAGAGCGCTGCCGCTTCCGCAAGCGCCTTTTCCTTGCGCCGCAGCTCACGCTCCAGCTCTTTGACCCGCTTCGACTCCGCCGACTTAGCCGGTGCCTTGCGGCCTCTCAGCGAGTCCACCGCAGCCGCTTCCCAGTGCCGAAGTTGGTCCTCGTGTAGTCCCCGTCGGCGCAGGAAGTCGCCGAGCTCCGAGCCTGCAAGCCGCTTTGCTTCCAGCACCGCTTCGAGCTTCTCTTCAGCGCTCCAGTCGTCGGGGCGCCTACCTTCGGTCTTTACTGGTTCGTCTTGCACGCGCCGTTTCACAGGCTGAAGACTACCCGCGTCACGCAGCCACTTCGAGAGGGTTGGCTGGGCCACCCCAACTTCTCCAGCCAGGGAGTGCGCACTGCGACCTGTCAGCATCTTCTGAACCATCTTTGCCTTGAACGCTGCCGAGTACTTCATCACCTTGTCCGATCGCCCCCAAGTGGATCGGATGCTCTCCCGCGACCGCGTCGGGAGAGGCGGCAACTACCCTGGGACTGGGGGGGCCGGGGTTCTCGTCATTCAGAAAGAACGTTCCATCGGGCGCGGCGACGGGCCATCGCTGGTAGCGAACGCTCGACCACCAAATGGCGGCTCAGGAGCCACAGCGGAAATTCGACCCCGAAGTCCGCGTGCGGAGAGAGTGACACATGGGGGACGACACATTCGAGCTGGTCGTCGAGCGAGCTAGAATGCCTCCACGTTGCTCCCCGAGATGAGCTTGAAAAGGTCCGCGCCTACGAGGAGCCGGAGGCGATCACCGGCGTCACCCAGGTCTTTGCCGATGGCGAGGCCGCCGCCGAGCTTGAACGTGCCCAAGCCAAGCGAAACGTGAGGCAGCGCCGCAGCTTGGTCGTCGTCGTTCTCGTCCGTGGTCTCGATGTAGCCCACGCCAAAGGCCATGCGAAAGTCGGCGAAGCGGGAGCGCGCCCATTGGAAGCGCAAGCCTGCCACATCCACCATCGGGACGGCCGTGGCAGCACTGAAGTCCGTGCCGAAGTCTCGGTTCACGTGGAGCGGCACTGCATGCCACGGCGCCAGCACGAAACCCTGCACAGAGTCCGCGTACTGCATCTCGAGCCTTTGCTCCGAGGCGATGAGCGGCGGGTTGTCGCGTCGAGGCTCGAAGACGTCGGGCTGGGTGGCGAGGCTCTGCGCGAAGGCATTGAAAATCTGAGCTTGTTTGCGAGGGCTCTCCAGCGCCTCGCGGCCGCGCTCGTAGATCGCAGTGGCCAGTAGCGTGGCTTCGTCCGCGGTTTGCAGGGCAACCGTAATGTTTTGATCAATGACCTGCGCGGTTTGAATCAGGGTGTCGAGCTTGTTGCCGATGCCTTGCCGGCTCCGCAGCTCGTTGAAGCACTTGATGTCCGAGCCGGGCATGCCGAACTGGGAAATACAAGCGCTGACAGCGGCTTGGTCCGCAGCTGGAACAGTTGCCATCAAGCCACCGTAGATTGTGGTTAGGAGCGGTTGGGCGTTTGCAGGAATCGCCGCTGTCAAGTTGGCCCGGTGCTGAGCTATTTGCATCATTGCCCCATCGCGTAGGGATCGGAGCTTCTGCGGTGATTGATGCTTGGCGTCGCGGTAGGCGGCGGAAAGAGGCGCACCTCCGCCTGCGGCGATCAAGGGAGTGCAGCCGGTTGGTAACGGCCGCAAGGCAGGTTGCTCACTGACGTCAGCCATGATGGTGTGGCTGGCCGCGATCAGTTGCTCACGCAAGCAGTCGAAACTTTGTTGCTCAGCGGGCGTGAGCAGGGTGCGGCCGGCGCTCGAGAACGCCGTCGTCAACTTGGCCTGAAAGCGTGCTCGATCGCTCCGCGCTTCCATGTCCACCGCGTGAGCGATGCCAACCTCTCGTGGGATGATGCGCAGGTCCATCGCCGCCAAGTGAGGTGGCTGGCTCGCCGCGAGGGGGCCCGTGGTGAGCATGGTGCCTGAGATGACGACCTTGTGCGGCGCCGGCTGATCGCTGACGTAGTTCCACGCAGCCATGAGATCGCCATTGCGGTAGATGCGGAACGCTTCGACGTAGTCGGCGACGCGGGCATCGGCTGCCGTCAACAGCGTGAACGTGAAGGGGCGCGTGGAATGAAACGTGCCGTCCCAGGTGCATGCGTTCACCCGTACCTGTTCGGAGCCCGGCGCGGCTATCGGGGGCACGATCGTGAATTGTCGCTGCGTATCCCGGCAGAAGCGCTTGAGCGCCGGCCCTCCACCGGCGTCTCGCGCAATGAGGATGGTGCTCGGTAGCTCCAGGGCTTGGCCACTACGCTTGATGCAAACGCCGGGAACGACTTGGCTGCCGGTGGGTAGCCGCTCGACGAACATGGTCCCCAGCGCGTGGTCGGCGATGCCTTGGGACTTTGCAGAAGGCAATTGCTCGGCAAACAGGCGCAGCTCGCACTGGCTGGCGTCGGCCGGCAGCGTTCTCACGCCGGCCTGATCGAGCTTGGGCGAAAGTAGCGCCGCTCGAGACGCGGCCGGGACCTCGTTCACTGCGAGAGGGCGGAGCGTAGGTGTGCCGACGGCACAGCCAACCAAAGGGCAGGCTAGCGCCACGGCGACGATGCTTGATCGCGTCATGATACCTCGTGTGTGGATTGAGCTAGAACGTTGTCGATACGGAGACGCCCGAAGCTGTGCTGCTCGCGAGCGGCGAGAGTCGGAGATCGCGCAGCCACGCCCACGTGATGACGTCGGCGTCCGTAGCCAGGAGCGTGAACGAGAGGGCGGCGCACGGAACGAGACCGAGCAGGCCGTAGCCCCAGTTCTCGGTGGGGCCGCGCTTCCAGTCCTCGCCGTGAGCGGCTTGCACGCCGAGGCCCACAGCTGTGCCGACTAGCCCACCGGTGAGCGCTCCCCAGAGTGTGGCTCGACCGGAGTGCACCTCGAGGCTGCTGGAAATGCCCGCCAATCCGAGCTGAAAACCCCAAGCGAAGTCCGGCACGATTGTAGGTAGTGTTGTGCGCGGGGCCGTGAGCCCTTTGCGCTGGCGATCGAGCGTGGCTGCGGAGGCATACGCTCCTGCAAACGCGACGAAGCTCGAGCTGTCGAGGTCCAAGGGCCGCAGGGCGTTGTTGAGGGTCTTCGCGAGTAGCAGGCTCTGCGCGTAAACCAGCGCAAAATTGGCAAACTCGACGCTGTTGGTGCTGGCAGCCGTCGTAGGCAGTGGTCCCAAGAGCTCAAGCGTCAAGGTGGCTCTCGAGAGGGCGAGAGAGGTCGGGTGACGGATGGTGGGGTGATCGTCCTCGATAATGCCGGTGATCAGCGTGCTGACCGCGAGTGCTCCCGTGCCGACGCTGTGACCGACCCAATAGGATGACTTCGCGTCCTTGAGGTGGGCGGGATGGGCCGCCGCGTTGCGGCTGGTGAATACGAGCAGCGCCACCAGGCATGCTAGGGCTGGTTTCACTGAGGCTCTCCTTCGCACGCGGTCCGGCACTCCGACGCCACCTGGCTGCAGTCGAGAGGGCCGGCGCACGTCAGGCAGGCCGCTGCGTTGCTTTGGAAGCTCGCCTCCCGGCATACGACACGCCGCTCAAAGCACTCAACGCGGCGCCGCGCGCCCTCGTCCCCGGCGGTGCCTTCGTCTTCCGTCAGCCCGCTCTCCAAGCCTCCCGGACAGATGAGGACCTTCGACAGCGGTTCCGCCGCGATGGTGACCTCGCCTTCGCCTGGCGGCGCGTCGACGCAGCGCTCCGCTAGGTCGCACAGCGCGAGGGCGGTAGCGGCTGGCGCCAGGACTTGAGCCACCGCGCGCACCAGGCTGCAAGCCTCCGAGCACGCTGACACCAACGTCGCGCAGCGCCCCGCTCGCGTGGTCGCCTCTTCCGTGTTCAACGCTTTGCGGACTTGCTGGGTGCAAGCCCAACATCCTTCCACTGTGGCGTCGAGCGCTAGGGCTTCGTCGAGCGATAGCGGCACGGGGCTACGCGCAGTGCCGGTCGATGGCACGGCCGACAAGTCGTAATACAAGCTGCTGAGCGAGTGGGCGCAGCTGATCGGGTTGGGGCCTCCGCAGCTCTGGTCGACGAGCTGGCACATCTCTTCGCGCATCTGTGCGCTGGTGCGGGCTCTGAGCGCGTAGCTGATGCCCTTGCAAGCGCTGTCACAATCGCGTTCGGCCATGACGGAGCGGCAGTTCTCGCACTTGCTTGGATCCAGGCAGGTTTGCTCGCCGGGAAGCGAGGCGTGGCTGCCGAGGCAGTGGGCGCAGCGCGTGAGGTCAGTCCGCGAAACGCGGTCGTCTTCCAGCGCATCCGTGACTTGGCCCTCGCATTCGTCCTTGAGGCGGAGCGCGTCGCTCGGGTTCGCGGCTTGGTAGGCGCCGCAGTTGAGCAGGGTGCCGCACACGTCCATCACCCGGTCTTCGCGGCTATCGCACTGCAGAAGGAGCCAGCCGAGCGCACAGGTGACGATGGTTGGGGCGGTGCTAGAGCGCATCGATCGCCACGCCTCCTGTCACGCCAAAGATGAGTGGAGACCACCGGCTCTGCGTCGGATCCCAGAAGTCCACCAGGTACAGCTTGCGAAAGGCGTCGATGCCAATCCACGCTTGCCCGCCGATCACCAAGTCAGCCGCAATGCCACCGAAACCGAACTCGACCGAGTGGCGCGTCTCGCCCTCGAAGATCGCCTGTGCGGTATAGGCGATGCGGGCCCGGGCGCCGAGGTAGAGCTGTACCTCATCGAAATGGATGAGCTCGCTGAAGGGCAGCGGGATGGCAGGACCCAGATCGAAGGCGGCGCCGACGGGGTGCTCCCCCAGGTCGTTCTCGATGGGTAGTCGAGCTTGCAGTCCCCACCCCAAGACGTCGAACAGTACGATGGTGCGGTTGTGATTGGCGCTGCGGCGGCTGACGAACTCATCGATGCCCAACCACAGCGGAGTGCTGCCCCGCACCTCGACACCCAAGCCGAAGCCTGCTTCCTTGAACTCCTTGGGAGCGAGCCGCTTGGCGGGGGCGACGCGCCCGTTTCTCAGGCTGATTGCCGCCATCTTGTCGGCCTCGCGCGAGCTGGGAACCGGCGACGCTGGGCTTTGGCGATCCGGGGCGTTGCGCATCGCCATCGCAACCGTCAAGGAGTCCAGACGGTGGCCCAGGAACTTCCTGCGATAGCGCAGCCAAGCCTTCTCGAATGGCAGGGCGCCTGGCGGCTGACCCACGGTGCGGATCTCGGGCGTCGCCAGCGTGGGCGCTACAGCGACAGGCGCGGCGACGTGCGGCAGGTAGGTGGCAATCAGCTCCAGCAGCTCCACCACGGCCTGCTTGGCGGCGAGCGCGCGGTTGCTCAGGCACGACAGGGGTGGCACCACCTCGCCATACAGCTCTTCGATCCGAAGTGGCCGCGTCCGCTCGGCCACGGAGGCGGGACGGATAAGGGGGGTGTGGACCACGCACGGATCTCTGCTCAGGCGGCCTCGGCCACGTCAGCGACGTAGCGGCGTGACAGATGTTTCCAGAAGCGAGGAAGCCGGTCGCTCTGCTGAAACGCGCGCAGCGTGAGTACGCCGCGGAGTCCCGGTTCGCTCCAGCGCTGACCGCTGTTCTTCGCGCGGCGCCCGACGACGGTTTTTGCAGCGCTTTCTGTGACTCCGCTGCCAATGGGCAGGCTGCTCGAGCTAAGGCTCACGTAGCGCATGCGGTCCTTGTTGTTGGCGATGTAGACGAGGTGCTCCCAGAGTTGGTCGCGTTTGGCAGCCGGCAGCGTCGCGTAGTGCTCGTCGAGCTGGCGCTCGATGGCGTCGATGGCCGAGTCTTGCGCATCGAGGCGCTCGTTCCACGAGGTGAGCCGCCGCGTTCGTTCTGTAGCGCTCGGCTCGATCAGCTCCAGAGCGGCCCCGAGGCGCTCGAGCAGGTGGTAGCGGTCGATACCCTCTTCCCAGCGGTCGATGGCGCCTCGCTTTCGCAGCTCAGCGAGCCCGGCACGAGTAAGGGCCCACATTTCCGGTGCCCCATCCTGCACGGTGCCGACAGTCAGCGAAGGCATGCGCCGGACCGCTGCGCACACGTCAGCCGTCATCTTCGCGACGAGCTGGGCCGGGTCGTCCGATGCCGGGGCGGCGTAGCGCCGCGTCACGAGCGCATCACCCTGGTCGTCGACGATGCTGACCGTGCCGATGTAGGCCATGCGAAAGTTCACGTCTATCGGCTTTGGAGCACGGCGTTTCCTCGGCTTTGTGCGCTTCCGCTGCGGCTTGGCGGGCGCAGAAGGTGCTCGTTCTTCGGCCATCGGTACCGACGTCCGGTCGAGGCCAATGCAGATGGCCTTCGCACCCTCTGGCAGCCGCTCTGCCTGGCGCAGCAGCGCTTCGATGCGCGGCGCCGCCTTGTGCACAGCCTTGGCAAGACGCTTTGCCATCCGTTCGAGCGTCGCCCGCGGCGGCGGCACTCGGTGGGCCGCGCTCAGCGCCTCCGCATGCTGGCGCATGTCGCGCTGCGCATAGCCGTGCAGCACGCTATACGCCAGGGCAGGCGTCGCGCCCTCAGCCAACCCCGCGACCCAATCCAGAGGCACGATCGTCGGCCCGTTATGGACGCCCACCCGGCGATAGCTGTACCGGCGTACCAGCAACGTGCCTCCCAAGCTGTAGTACCGGACCTGACCGGGCTCGTGCCGCTTGTACTCGACTCCGTCGACCAGCACGCGCTCGCCGAAACCGTCCGCCAAGCTCTGCAGCTCTTCCTCCAGCAGGCCGCGCCCGGCCTCGTCCAGCAACATCAGAGCTGCGCCCTCCCGCTCCGCGAAACTGCCTTCGGGCAGCGCCCGCCGCACCGCGCTTTTCAGCTCCGAGAGCGCCTGCTTCACTTCGTCCTTGGCGAGAAACTCGCGCCGAGTCACCGTGTCCATGGGGATCCTTTGCCGTTGGTGTGTGAACAACCCTTCGACGAAGGACCCCGTCTACAAAGTCACGCTATCCGCGCTCCGAGCGCGATCCCCACCCGATAAGGGGGCGCGCGTCTCTCAAGCAGGGCGCGACTCGCTGCTTCTGATACTGTTCCTTTTCGGTCTCAGTTCGAGGATAATCTTCGTCTGTCGGTCCGACGAGGTAGCCGAGATCTCGACTGTCCGAACCCGTGTGATGGCTACTCGAGAAGTGCTGGTAGACCGGCTCCTCCCTCATGCCACCCAGGAAGTAGCGCGACCAAGTGCGCAAGTTCCACGGCTTGATGAACAAGATTTGGTTCTGCGTCGGTGGGCTCGCGTCGGACAAGGGGCGCACTGGGCCTGAACGGGCGACGTGCGCGTCCGAATACGAGTCCTCGATCATGTGCATGAGCGAGTAGATGTCGGTGTGGTGATCGTGAGCTGCGACGGGATCGTAGAGGATGCCTCGCAAGATGCCGTCGGTCACACCGATGCACTCAACATAGGCATCCACGACGAGGCCGCGGGGCACGTTCGGAAGACCTGCCAGCGTGGCGTCTGAAAGCGTCGTGTGGGCGCCGCGGGCGTTGAAATGGAAGCACTGCCGTTCGGCGTGGAGCTGCCGATCCATCAAATGATCCGGCATGTGTGTCAAGGCGACGAGCGCCTCGACTCGGTAGTGCTCGTACCCGGGATCGGTCACTGCGTTCGGCAGTGGGGCCGGGTAGCCGGGTGCTTTGAGAACGCCATGATCCAGGAGCACCTGCAGCGCCTGGGCGCCGTTTGGGCGGCGCAGGAGCTCGCGGTAGGCCTCGACCTCAATGGCACGATGCCCTGACTCCTTGAACGCCGCCGCTCCAGACGCGACCAAGCTCACTACGAGCGCGCCGCACATCGCGAGGCGGTTCAGGTGCCTGCTCACAGTCCGACCCCCACTTTCAGCGAGAAGCCAACGACGTGATCGACCCAAACGTCGGAGTCGGTGAAATAAAATTCGTTGCCGTAGTAGAGAAAGAGGCTCAAACCAATCGGTGTGCGCTCACACTCACAGGCAGTCTCGCTGCTTGTATCTTCGCTGCCATCGGGCAGCTTGCAGCATTGACCGCTGTACGTGGTCTGCGAGCCCGTGAACAGCTCATGAGCGAACGCCAGGCCGATCCGACCGCGAAGGCCGTGGATGGTCTCCTTCTTCTCGCGCTGGCCGTAGTCATTGATGACCAGCGCGCCGTTGTGCAAGTAGCCAAGATCTAGGGCTAGGACGCGCCAACCGCCCTGCAAGCCGCCGCCCACGCGCAGGCCGTGAATCTCGTAGCGCGAGGTTGCTTGGCTGGGATTCTCACGGCGGTAGCTAATGCCTACGGGGTGCGGGTCGTCGCTCTTTTCGCCGAAGCAGCGAGCTGTTTTGGATGGCGAGCGGTGCCCGGGCGGCCTGGAGCGGG
>JAEYOT010000591.1 GCA_023411445.1 Pseudomonadota bacterium | reverse complement strand
CATCCATGCTGGTCGCGACCTTCGAGCGCTTGGAAGAAGCCGGAGGCTGCTCGTCCTCGTCGACGAAGTCGATATCGAGATCGGTGGCGACCGCCGCTGGCGCTTCTTCCACCACCTCCGTCACCTCGACCAGATCCTCCTCCGAGAGCTCCTCGGGGCTGATCGGCTCGGCTTCTGCTTCGATCGCGGCGACCGTGACCTCGGCTTCGGGCTCACGCAGGCCGGTCGTGATGCGCACCTCCGAGACCTCGGACTCGAGCGCGAACACATCATCCAGCGCCGGCGGTGGCGGCGGCTCCGGCTGTGACGTAGCGACGGAGACGAGCGGAATCGGCTCCGCCTCGCCCGTCTCGGCGGGCGGCGGTGCGAAGCTGTCCAGCGTCACTTCCACGTCCACCTGTGCTTCCGAGCTCGTGGACACGCCCAAGAGCTCGTCGACCGACTGATCGGCGGCGGAGATCAAGCTGGGGGGTGGCGCAACGAGCGCGGGCTCCGGCGCAGCGGCGGCCGGCGGCGTGAGCTCGATCGGCGTCGCGCTGACCGGCGGCGCCATCACCGCGGGCTGAGTGACGCGCGGCTGAGCCGCGTTGCGCTGGATGCGCGCGAGCAGGCCCTGCAACTTGCTGATGCGTTCTTGAGCGTTCACGACAGCCCCCCGCTGCTCTGGAGGCGGGTGAGCGCCTCGCCGTAGCTGATACCCGAGCTCAGCCACGCGGCGACCTTGCCGGCGCCGCTGGGGCTCGCGATGAGGAAGCGCACCTGGCGATCGTCGCGCATGAGCTTGGCGGCGCGGCAATCCCGACCGAAGGCGCGCTGCAGCGCACCTTCGAGCACGGCGGCTAGCAGCTCGTCCAGCTGTTGCCCGAACGGGCCGCCGTCGATCGTGAGCACCAGTGCGCGACCCCAACGCTCGAGGCCGAGCGAGCCGAACCCGGCGAGCGCAAGCTCACCGCCGAGGTGATCGAGCGCCTCTTCCAAGCTAGCGGAGGCCGCGGCATCGCCTAGGCGATCCGCCACGCGGCGGCCGATGGCGGTGCCCAGACGTCGACCGAAATCCGTCACGGCGTCCGGACCGGCGGCGCGGCAGAGATCGACGAGCGCGTCTGCCGGGACCAGCACGTGGTCACCGCCAAGATCCACACGACCTCGCACGAGGTCGAAGCTCACGGAACCGGAGGGGTTGAAGCGGGTCGCCATCGTGTTTTCGCCGGTCGAAGGGAGCGGACAGTATAGGGCGTCCGGCGGACAAACTGTCAATTCTTGTGGGTTTTTGGCGGTGGTGCGGCCAGGCTGCTAAAGCCGCAGCGTGTCCTTTTCGCCGGAGCTGAAGCAGGCGCTTCTCCTACACGCGGAGAGCGGGCCGCGCGCCGTGCACCAGAAACAGGTTGAGCTGGCACGCCTCCTGATCGAGCACGGGCCGCCGCAGGCGCGTCAGCAGCTGGAGCTGGCCGAGGCATTTCTGTCCGGCAAGGCCAGCGCCGCCGAGCTCAAGAGCGCACAGCAAGATTGCTGGACGCACGTCGGATCGCTGGCCTGTGGCTGTTCGCCGGCCGAGTCCGCGTCGGGCGCCGCCTTCTTGAGCTGCCTCGACGCTGAGCCGGCCGCACACACGCCGCAGGCTTTGTCCGAGCAGGTGGAGCGGACGCTTCGCGCGGGCGGCTCCGAGCAAGCGGTGCTGGCGGTGCTGGCTTCGGGCCAGTAAGCCGTGTTTATAGAAGTGATGGCGAGCCGCTGCGTGCGCTGGTGCTGGCTGAGCCTGGTCGCGCTGCTCCTGACGAGCGCGGCCAGCGCCGGTCCGCCCAAGCGCGAGCCACCGCTGCTCTTCGGCGGCGCTCGTCCACCGCCCAAGGCGCCCGTCACGCTGGATCCACGGCTGCCGACGGGCGCGCTCTTGCCGGCGCTCGCAGAGCGTCCCTCCGTGAGCGCGGCGCTGTGCTCGTTCACGCTCCCCGTCTGCGTGCACGGCGACCGCGCCGCGACGGGCGAGCTGGAAGCAGCGCTGGCAGCGCTGGAGACGGCGTACGAACGAGTCGTGCTGGCGCTGGGCCTGCCCGCACCGCGCAGCGATTACGGCGCGGGTGGGAGCGACGCGCTGGACTGGTACCTCACGTCGGACAGCGAGCTCACGGTGGAGCAGGAGCCGCTCGCTTTAGCTCGCATGGACAGCGCCGCCGTGTTCTGTCGCGGCGCGGCGCTGAGCGGCGAGCTGCTCCGTCGCGGCGCGACGCTCTGCGTGGGACAGGCTCTGGCCAGCGCGCTCGACGCGGGGGAAGGCGCAGACGCGCGCCGCGCGCTCGCGCTCGAGCTGTGGTGGATCACCGGCCTGAAGACCTCGCTCGACGTGCAGGTGGTGGACGACGCCCAGCGCTACCCGCAGCAAGCCTTGGCCTACGATCCGGCGCAGCGCTCGGACTCGGCCGGTCGCTTCGCGCTGCTGTTGGAGATGCTGGAGACGACGCGTAGCGCCGCAGCCCCGGGCGTGCTCAGCGCCTCCCTGTTCTCAGCGGCCGGCAGCCGCACCGCGCCGAGCGCGCCGCGCTTCGACAACGAGCCGGACGTGTTCGACGTGCTGCGCCACAGCGTGGAAGAAGACACGACGCGCTACGCGGACCTATTGGTCGACTTTGCGCTTCGTCGAGCCCTGGCTGGCGATCGCGACGACGGCACGCGTTTACCATCTTTGGCCTTTGCCGGTAGCTTCGCGCGCGCGCACTTCGATTGGGTGATCCCTTACTCGAGCTTGCCGCGGCGCGTGCTGTCCGGCGAGCCCGTGGCCCAGAGCGGCAGCCAGCTTGTCTGGGTGGACTTGGACGAGGCTCCGCTCGGCGCGGCGCTCGGGGTGCGGGTCGAGTGGGAGGCTCCCGTAGCCTTCAAGTGGCGCCTGCTGCTGATCGACGCGGAGGGCCGTGAAGTGCGACGTCAGGACGTGACGTTCCAAGATCGAGCCACGTCCGCGGACGCGCGGGTGCTGCGCTTGGACGGCGCGAAGGCCGTCATCTTGGCCGGCGTCAACTTGGGCGGCGTGGACCTGGCGCATCCGTTCGATCCAGACGTCACGCCGTTCGAGCCTGCGGCCTGTACCGTTTACCTCGTGGCGTTGTGAGCGCGCCGAGCCGAGCGAAGGCCCACCAGCATCAGCAAGACGCCGGCGAGCGGCAGCGGCGCTGAGCCGCCGCGCGGAGCGGTCACGTGGCAGCCGCCGTGGGCGAACGGCTCGCCCTCCGCGCTCCAGCGATCCACTCCGATCGGCACCGTGCGCGCCGCGAGCACTTGGCCGTCGAAGGTCAGGTGGAGCTGCAGCTCCTGGCCGCCGCTGCCCTCCGGCGCGGTCACGCTGAAGCGATACAGCCCCGGGCCGAGTCGGAGCGGCGGCTCGCTGAGGGCTCCGCCCGCGACCGAGAGCGCTAAGCGCCGCTGGTCGAAGCCGTCGGCGATGCGATCTTGCTCGTCGCGTAGCTCCAAGAGGCCCTGGAGCGGCTGCGAGCCATCCGGGTGCACGAAGGAGCGAGCGAGCGCGATGCGGCTCTGCGCGCTGGGCAGGCGCTCGAGCGGTGAGTCTTCCGCGATCAGCGCTGCGAAAGCGCCGTGGAGATCGAGCGCGCCCGCTCCGAGCTGCTGCTCCGCCAAGATGGTGCCGGAGGGCTGTCGCGCGCCGGCTTGCAGCAAGGTGCGCGCCTGCGCCTGCGTCAACTCCGGACGGGCCTGCAGCAGCAGCGCGATCGCGCCAGCGACGAGCGGCGCCGACATGGATGTGCCGCTCGTGACGGCGTGCCGCTCGTCATCGGTCACGAAGCACTCGTAGTCTGGCTCACCGCAGCTCCCTTGGCTGGCGAACACGCCAGTCCCGCCGTTACGGCGGGGATCGGCGTGGCTGGACATGGCGCCGATCACGAACATGCCCGGCGCCACCAGGTCCGGCTTCATCACGCCGCGCGCGTTGGGGCCGGCAGCGCTGAACACCGCGGTGCCGTCCAGCTCCGCGAGTTGCTCCGAGCCCTCCTCCGCGCCGAGCAAGAACGGCTGGTTCCGAAAATCGCGCCAGCGATTGCGGTTCACGGTGGCGCCCACGGCGATCAAATCCGGGTGCGAGCCTGGGATATTGATGGTGCCTTGCTTCTCGCCGCGCGGCACGAGCACTCCCTCGCTCACGTCCGGTGAGACGCCGCCCTGCGACTGCACCCACAAGCTCACGGTGCCGTGCCCGTTCAGCCGCAGCGTGAACACCTGGCCGGGAGAAAAGGTGCCGTCTACCACCAGCACGGCGCTATGGGCCGGCACCTTGATGCTGGTGTTACCCCGCGTTGGCCCGTTGAAGATGGTCCCCTCCGTATCGCCCAGGTGATACGTGGTGGCCTGACCGGGCGCGACGTCCGGGATCCAGGTGGCGTCGCCCACCTTCACGCCCACCTTCAGCTCGTCGCCGGGGCGAAAGCCGAGCCAGACGTAGAACGTGCCGCGCGCGCTGCTCTCCGAGAAACGCGGCGTCAGCAGCGGTATCTCGACCGGACTCTCGCGCGGGACGTGCACCTCCGTGTGGATGCCGAGCGGCTCCGGCTCCCCGCTGCCGCTGCCAACGTGGAGGCTGCCGCTGTTGCCGGCCGAGACGACCAGCGCGCGACCCGGAAAGCTCGGCCCCACGAAGCTGGCTAGCGCCTGCTCCAGCGGCGAGCTGCCGTCGTGCGCGCCGAAGTCACTGCCCAAGCTGAGGTTGACGACCGCCGGCATGCCTAGACGCTCGGCCTGCTCGAAGATGAAGCGCGCCGCCTGCACGATGTCCGCGTCGAAGATGGTGCCGCTGCCCGAGCGGCTCACGCGCGCGCCGATGATGGTCGCCTCCGGCGCGACGCCGACGTAGCGCGGCTGCTCGTTCGACAGGCCATTGCCGGCGGCGAGCGACGCGACGTGGGTGCCGTGCCCGTAGGTGTCCTTCGGCTCATCGCCGCTGACGCCGTTATTCAAGATCTCGTCGAGATCGTCGCTCGCGTAGATGGCGCACTCCGACTCTTCCGTGCAGCCGTACTCGGCTTCCAGCCCTGGCTGGCGGTCGGCGGGCGGTCGCGAAAAATCCAGCAGGTAGCGCACGCGCGACTTGCCGTCCGCGTCGCGCAGATCCGCGTGGCTGACGTCGATGCCGGTGTCGATGATGCCGACGACCACGCCCTTGCCGGTGTAGCCAGTCTCCGCGCGGAAGCTGGCTCCGCCGATCCAGCTGCTCGCTCGATCCAGCAGGGGACGGCGCGGCGGCGCCCAGTGCAGCTTCACGCCCGGGTGATCGTGCAAAAACGGCTCCACGTCCGCCGCGGCCAGCCACAGCGGCCGATAACGACCAGCGACCAGTAGCTCCGCCACGTCCGCCTCCGCCGGGTACTCGGCCAGCAGCGCGACGCGCTCACCATCCGCGAGCAAGGCGCGCGGCAGCGCGCGGGCTCCGCTCTGCCCCAGGTCCCGCAGGGCAGCTCCCAGCTCAAGCTGCGCCGACGCGGTTGCGGACAGGGCGAGGCAGCAGGCGCCGCCAGCGAGCTTAAGGAAGCCGCGCGCGCGCATCGTCACATCGGCGGCACGAGGTGCTTCTTGGGTGGCCGAGGCTCCGACTTCTGAGCGTAGAGCGCGAAGCGCCGCGAAAGCTCGCGCCGCAAGCCATCGAACGGGACGACCTCGTCGACCACCAGCTCGCTGGCGAGCTTCGTGAGGTTCACGTCTTCACGGTACTCGGCGCGCAGCTTCTCCACGAAGGCGTCGCGCTCGGGCCCGGCCGGCACCTCTTGGATCTTGTTGTAGTAGACCGCATTCACCGCCGCCTGCGCGCCCATCACGGCGATGGACGCGGTCGGCAGCGCCAAGCACGCGTCCGGCTCGAAGGCGGGGCCGCACATGGCGTACAGCCCAGCGCCGTAGGCCTTGCGGACGATCACCGAGATCTTCGGAACCGTGGCCTCGCTCACGGCGGCGATCATCTTGGCGCCGGCGCGGATGATGCCCTGGCGCTCCACCTTGGTGCCGATCATGAAGCCGGGCACGTCCGCCAAGTAGAGCAAGGGCACGTTGAAGGCGTCGCACAGCCAGATGAAGCGCGCGGCTTTGTCCGCGCTGTCCACGAACAGCACGCCGCCCAAGTGCTTGGGTTGGTTGGCCACGATGCCGACCACGCGCCCCTCGATGCGAGCGAAGCCGGTGATGAGCTCCCGCGCGAAGCGCGGCTTCAGCTCGAGGAAGCTGTGCTCATCCACCACCGCCGCGATCACCTGCTTCATGTCGAACGCTTTGTTCTCGTCGGCGATCACGATCTCACCGATCGGCTTGGCGTCCGCAGCGACCGGCTTGGGCTCCGCGAGCGGCGGCTCCCCTTCGAAGCTCTGCGGCAGGTAGGACAGGTAGCGCTTGGCGAAGGCGATGGCCTCGTCCTCCGTCTTCACCAGCAGATCGCCGCAGCCGGAGACCTCAGTGTGCATCTTGGCGCCGCCCATTTCCTCCAGCGTCACCTTCTCCCCGATCACCATCTCTGCCATGCGGGGTGAGCCGAGGTACATGCTGGCGTTGCCCTCGACCATCACCACCACGTCGCAGAACGCGGGGATGTACGCACCGCCCGCGGCGGACGGACCGAACAGCAGGCAGAGCTGCGGCACCCGCCCGCTCATGGCCACCTGATTCTTGAAGATGCGCCCCGCGCCGCGCCGGCCCGGGAACATCTCCACCTGATCGGTGATGCGCGCGCCTGCGGAGTCCACCAAGTACAGCAGCGGGCAGCTCAGGCGCTGCGCGGTCTCCTGCACGCGCAAGATCTTTTCCACCGTGCGGGCGCCCCAGGAGCCGGCCTTCACGGTGGAGTCGTTCGCCATCACCGCGACGGTGCGACCTGCCACCTTACCCACGCCCGTGACGACGCCGTCCGCAGGCAGGTCCTCCGCGAGCGCGTTGGCCAGCGTGGCGTCCTCCACGAAGCTGCCCGTGTCGACCAAGCGGGCGATGCGCTCACGCGCGAACAGCTTGCCCTGCTCGGCGTTCTTCTGGTGGTACTTGGCGGCGCCGCCAGCTTGAGCGCGCGCTAGCGCGGCTCGGAGGCTCTCGTCATCCATGCTTGCAGGGTAGCGCGGCGTCAGCCTTCGGCGATCAGCTTTTGCACCAGCTCCTCGATCTGGCGCAGGCGCGGCGAGCTGTAGCCGATCAAGACGTCGCGCACCGTGCCTTGCTTGTCGATGACGAACAGGGTCGGCAGCGCGTAGGCGCGGTAGGCGCGCAGCATCTCGCCGCTACCATCGCTGGCGAGCGGGTAGGACATGCCGACCTGCCCCGCCGTGCGCCCCGCCAGCTCTACCGGATCCGTCGTGACGCCCAGCACCGTGACGCCTTGCGCGGAGTAGCGATCGTGCCAGCCGCTGAGCAGCGGCGCGAGCGCGTGACACACGCCACACCAGCTGGCCCAGAACTCCAGCACCACGACCCGCCCCTTCAAGGCGGGCAAGCTGGGCGTCACGCTGCCCTGCACGGTGACGAGCGCGCCAAAGTCCGGCGCCTGCGCGCCGACGTAGGACTTGCGCATCGCCTCGTCCTCGTTCGGCCGGCCCTCGAGCTCCACTGCGAAGAGGCGCGTCTGCTCGCCGCGCAGCACTGCCAGGCTGACGCGTGCGCCCGCGCCAGCGGCCCCGATCAGCTCGCGCAGCTCACTGGGCAGCGCCACGCCGCGCCCCCCCACGCTCAGCACGATGTCGCCATCCTGCAGACCGGCGCGCGCGGCCGGCGAGTCGCGCATCACGGTGCGCAGCAAGACGCCGCCCTCCGCTCCCTCACGCTTCGCGAGCTCTACGCCCAGCCAGCCCGGCCCCGTCGTGGCGCTGGCCGGCTCGCTCGCCGGCGGCACCTGGCGCGGCGCCGTTCCCTCGGTCGAAGCCGTGTGAGGAATCGACGCGGCGGGAGCCCGCTTCGCGCCGTCACCCGCGCACGCGGCGAGCGATCCGCACAGCAGCAGCGTGAAGCGGCGCATGCTCCGCGTGGTACCATGCGCGTCTCTTGCGCGCAGCCATCGCTCTTTTGGTGGCGCTGCCGGCGTGCAGCGCGGCGCCCGCGACTCCCGTGGGCGTCTCGAGCTTCGAGGCCGAGCCTGCGGCCGCCCCCGCCAAAGCCCGCCCCGCGCTCGCCACTTGGCCCGCCTTCGCGCAGGCGCAGACCTGGCCGGAGGTCGCGCCGCCAGTCCCGGCCCTGCAGCACTACCGCGACGGCACGCGCATTCGGGTGCGGGTAGAGCCGGCATCGGCGGAGCCGTACCGCGCGCTCGCCACCGAGAGCCCGATGCCAGACGGCGCGCGCGTCGCGGCGTTTCACGAGACGCCGGCGGGCGACCTCCGGGGCGTCTACGTGCTGGAGAAGCAGAACGGAGCCTGGACAGCGCTCTCGCTGGACGCGCGCGGCACAGCCCTGCCGGTCGACACCGCGCGTTGCGTGCGCTGCCACGCGCTAGCCCCCACGGACTTTCTGTTCGGCGTCATCGCCCGCGCGCCCGGGAACTGACGCCTCCGCGCCCGCGCGCCCGGGAACTGACGCCTCCGCGGCGGCCTCCACGGGGAATTGAAGCGGCCACGTTCCCGTTGTCTCCCTGGGACCTACCTCGCCCCCACAAAGTGCGAAGACCCGGCGAGGTCTGCTCGTCGGGCCCTTGCGGCATGCACCGAAAAAGTTAGAAAGAAGCTCTTAAGGAAGCGGCAAAGAACAAGAAGCTGAAGCGAAGGAAGCGCCCGTGGTGCGGGCAGTCGGCCGTAAGCTAAAGGGACCCTGGGGTGCAGCCCGGAGTCGCCGAGGCCTAAAGCAGTCTCCGTGCCAAATTGTTTCCAGCATAGAAGATCAATAAATTCAGCTACTTGCTGATTTGGCTGACGCCGCCGCCTACATCGCGGGCTCCGCGCCCTGGCTCGCATGTCACGGCTGCTGACGCGCTCTGAAAAGTTTTCAGGCTCTCGCGACGGTCATCGGCCCGTGGGTCAACAAAACACTCGCACGACCCCGAGCGTTTTCCTCTCGCATTCGGATTTGTCGTGCTATCAAGCGCCTCCCTCACGCACCCGTAGCTCAGCTGGATAGAGCACCGGACTACGAATCCGGGGGTCGCATGTTCGAATCATGCCGGGTGCGCCAAAAGCCGAGAGCCCAATGTTCATTGGGTTTTTGATGGGCGGGTGGAGTGGTCAGGTGCCCTATCGCCATGGCGGCGAGGCGACATCGGACAAGCGCGATGCCGTCGCGCCTTCGGTCGTCGAGGGCCGCGGTTCGGGCGCTCCCAGCTCGGTACCTCGGTTGATTACGTCGAGGTAGCCCGAGTACGCGAAGAGGCGATTCTTCTTTCCGCCCGTAAGTTCGGCGACGATCCCCTTCGCTTGGAAGGCGGCGAGGGTAGACAGCGCGGTCGGAAGCGTGACGCCGCTTGCTAGAGCCACTTGCTTTGCGGTCGTGACCGGACGTCGTGCCAGCGCGTCGAGGACGCGGAGCGCGGAGCTAGCTGACGTCTTCAGCTCGCCGCGAATGCGCGCTCGATCTGTGTCGACCAGCTTGAGCAATTGCGATGCGGTCTCGACCGCCTGCTGCGAGACTTCGAGCACGCCTTGCATGAAGAATCGGAGCCACTGTTCCCAGTCTCCATCGAACCGAACGCGCTGTAGGCTCTCGTAGTAAACGCTTCGGTGTTGCTTGAAGTAGAGACTCAGGTAGAGAAGCGGCTCCATTATCACTTGCTCGGCTTGGAGGATAAGCGTTACGAGCAAACGACCCAGGCGACCGTTCCCGTCGAAAAATGGGTGAATGGTCTCGAACTGAGCGTGCGCCAGCGCAGCCTTGACCAACGTCGGCGCCTTGGACTCGCGGATATAACGCGTGAGTGATTCGATGAGATCAGGGACGCGCGCAGCAGGCGGAGGGACGTACTCGGCGCTCAACGGGGAGGCGCCCCCAACCCAGTTCTGTTCGTCTCGAAGCTTGCCGGGCGTGAGATGTGCGCCTCGGCCGCTCTTGGTCAGAGTCCAGTGCACGTTGCGGATGAGCTCGGGCTCGATCGATCTGCCCGTGCTCAGTGCAACCATGCCCATCTCCATCGCGGCGATGTAATCGGAGACCTCCTCGACCTCGTCGAGTGGCACGCCCGGCATCACCCCACTCTCGAAGCGAAGTAGGTCCGACAGCGATGACTGCGTTCCCTCGATCTGCGCAGAGAGGACGGCTTCCTTCCGGACGTAAAAGTAGGTGAACAGCTTTGCGTCCGGAAGGGTCGAGCGTATGCCCTCGAGTCTTCCAATCGCCTGATTGGCTCGGGCGATCAGATTCTCGTCTTCAGGTGTGAGCGCCAGCGGTGGTTCTGGCGGCAGGTCGCGCGGAAGGAAGGCCTGGATGAGGGACCCGTCGTAGGAAGCGTCGGTCAACCGGCCGCTTCGATCGCTCTTCAGCTGGCGCATGCTTGCCGAGTTTAACAACCGGTGCCGCAAAGTTAAATTATCGACACATTTTTAATTATCGCTCGGAGGCCCGCCTCCATGATCGCCCATTAGGGAGAGTGTTCCATCGGTCACCCCGTTGTGGCACCCCGACTGCTCATTCCTGAACCAGGAATAATGT
>JAEYOT010000524.1 GCA_023411445.1 Pseudomonadota bacterium | reverse complement strand
GAGCTGGCGGACGCGCCGCTCGTCGCGGTCGGCTACGGCAGCGGGGACGCCGCCGAAGCGCTCCCGCTCTACGTGCAGCCCGGCTTCGAGTCGGCGGCGAGCCGCATCGGCTTCGGGCGGGCGCTGGAGGGCAGCGTTACGCTGTCGCGCGAACAGTACGAGGCGCTGCACGACGGCACCGAAGTACCTTCACTTGCCTACACGCCGAAGAACGAGTTTGCCATCGCCCGCGTCGGCAAGACGTATGGCACTAGCTTTCAAGATCTGGGCGTAGAGTACTACGACTTCGTCCAGTAGCGCTGCAGGCGCTGAGCGATTTGGCGGGCGCGCGCTGCGATCAGCGCTACGCGGCCGCGCACACCACCGCCGCCCTGGAGCGAGGACGCCGCCAGCACGGGGACGAGCAAGAAGCCGCCCGGCGCGACCAGCACGACCGCCCACAGCAGCACTCGACCGACAGCGACCATCTCTCTCGCGGGTTGTAGCAGCCGCCGTGCCAGTGTCTGGATTCCGGGGAAACTGAGCGTTGAGGCGGTGGCACAGGGGGCGAGCACTGACTTCTGTGTCATGGTTGGACTGAAAGTCTTCGAGCGCGCAGCCGTATTGGCACTCGATCACCCATGACCGACCTTGCCCGCCGGACACTCGACAACGCTCGGCAGCTGCCGACGACGGTGCGCGTCACGGTGGTCGAAGGCCCTGCGGTGGGTCAGGAGTTCAGAATCGACGGAGCGGCGACCATCGGCCGCTCGCCGGACGCGACCGTGATGGTGGACGATCCGGGCGTTTCCCGGCTGCACGCGCGGATCCGCCGCAGCGACAACGGCACCTTCGAGGTGGAGGACCTGGGCAGCAAGAACGGCACGTTCTTGAACGGTGCTCGCATCGAGCATGCCCTCGCCAACTTGGGCGACAAGATCCGCGTGGGGCCCCGGGTCGTGCTCACGCTGAACAGCTTCGACTTGGTCGAAGAGCAGATGGTGCAACGCCAGCGGCTCGAGACGGTCGGGCGGCTCGGCGCCGGCATCGCGCACGACCTGAACAACGTCTTGGCCGCGCTCCACGCCGGCACGGCCTTCCTGCAGCAACTGGACGCGACCACGCAGCTGGGGGACGCGCGTGTCCGCGAGTGCCTGCGGGATTTGGCCCTGGCCACGAGCCAGGGCGCGGAGCTCACGCGGGGCATCCTGCGCATCGTGCGAGGCAAGCGCTCCGCGCGCGAAGCAGTGGACCTCGGGGACCTCGTGCTGGAGGTCGGTCGCATCCTGCGCCACACCATCGACCACAGCATCCAGGTCGAGACGCAGGTGGTGCCGGACGTGGTGGTCCACGGCAACCACTCCGAGCTGCAGCAAGTGCTGCTGAACCTGTGCCTGAACGCGCGCGATGCCATGCCGCAGGGCGGACAGCTGCGCGTCTCCGTGCGCCTGGCGACGCCCCCCCCGGAGCTGGGCCTCGGCAGCAACCGCCAGGCCGCGCTGCTGGAGGTGAGCGACTCTGGCACCGGCATCGATCCCGAGACGCAAGCTCGCATCTTCGAGCCTTTCTTCACGACCAAGCGCGAGGGCGCAGGTTTCGGCATTGGGCTCTCGACGGTTCGTGACCTGGTCAAGCTACACGGCGGGCGCATCACGCTGGAGACGGCGCGCCAGCGCGGCAGCACCTTCCGGCTCTACTTCCCGGCCGTGGAGGTGCAGTCCTTTGCCACCACCGGTGAGCGTGCCCCCGCAGCCGACGGGCCGTTCCGCGCCGACAAGCCGATCACGATTCTTTTGGTGGACGATGAGCAGCTGCTACGCCGTAGCTTCGGGCGGCTGCTGCGGCAGCACGGCTTTCAAGTCACCGAGGCCGCGGGCGGCAGCGAAGCGCTCACGCTGTACGCGGCAGCCAAGCACGACCTGGTGATCTTGGACCTGGACATGCCGGGCATGAGCGGTGAGGCGACGCAGCTGGAGCTGCTCCGGCGAAGCCCCGACGCTCGCATCATGTTCGCCTCCGGCCACGCCGATCCGCTGCGCGAGCAGATCGTGCGGGAGCGCGGCGCGCGCGCCTTCCTACAAAAGCCGTACGAAATCGACGTGCTCGTGGCGACGATCCACCAGGTGATGCGCCAGCCGGAGTTCTCCGACGAGCGCACCGTCGGCGGCGCGATTCGCTAGCTCACGGGCCCCTCAGGGCGCCGCGCAGCGCTCACTCCGGCTGTTCGCAGACGAACGGGTACAAGCCGGAGCAGAGGCGATCATTCCACGCCCCGCTCTTCAACATCACGGCGCAGTCCTCGTTCTTGTTGTTGTTCGGCGAGGTGCCATCCCAGGCGTTGAAGCGTCCCTGAACAGGAGCGCCATTTTGGTCGCCGCTCCAGAACTCCTCACCGCCGTACCAGATCCAGCTTCCTTCGAGGCTCTGGTCAGTGGCGCCGAACAAGATCTCCGGGTCGAGCGTGAGATCGTTCAGCTTCCGCCGCAGCGCCTCGTTCTCCTCGGCGGTCTCGATCCAGGCGAGGCGCATGTCCTCATCCTCGCAGGCCTTGCGGGCGCCGTCCCAGCCGGCACGACGAGGCCCGGTGCAGAACATGTAGCCGTGCGATGGATCGAGGGGCAGCACGAAGCCCCAGCAGCTGCTCAGACAGGCAAACTCGTCGACCAACTCGTCACAGTCGTCGTCGCGGCCGTTGCAGCGCTCGGTGCTGGGCACGCACACGTCCGTCCCCGGCTCGCCCGCGGCGCCACCTCCGCCTGAGTCGCCCGCGCCCGCGCCAGCTCCGGCTTCCGGAGCTCCGCCTAGACCGCTCTCGGTTCCGCCGGTTGCGTCCACTCCGCCGCTGCCGCCGCTCGCGCTCGTGCCGGCAACGGCTGACGTTCCACCTTCAGCGCCAGCCCCAGATCCGGAGGCAGGTCCGGAGCCGGAGGTGGACCCGGACCCGCCCGCTGGGCTCGTACCGCTGCGCGCGTCGAGCAAGAAGTAGTCGTCCGTGACGGGACAGCCGGTGAGCCCGAGCGTCAACGTCACTCCACTGACCAGGTACAGGGCGCTTTTCTGCTTCAAAATTTTCCCGTGAGGTGTGCGCTACCCGGCAACAGCACCGCGCCGAAGCGCGCGCCGGACGGGCCTTCGTGGAGCAAGAAGTACGTACCAGCGCCCGCCGCCACCACGCCGAGCCCGAAGCCGACGTACGACAGCGTGCGCGTCAGGCGATAGCGATCGAGGTCCGAGGCCATGTTGGCGGGGCAGCCGGGGTTACAGTGCTCGTCGAGCTCGGACTTGTGGTTGAGAGCCATGACGCCCGTCACCGTGCCCGCCGCGATCGCCACGCCGCTGCCGGCGAAGAGCGCGATCGGCAGCAGGGGCAACGGGCGCGCCTCCACGGCCGCGCGCGGGGCAGGCCTCTCTTTCGGCGCGGGCTGCGGCGGCGCGGGGAGGGCTAGCCTGATCTCGACCGCCTCGAGCGCGCCCTCGGCCAAGTCCATGTCGTAGGTGTAGGGCTCGTGCCCCGCGGCGTGCGCGACGACGCGGTGAGCTCCCGGGTTGACGGGCGTTGGCACGCCCAGCAGCACCTTCGGCACCGGCCGATCATCGAGCGTCACTTCGAGATCGGGCGGCGCGCCTTGCGGGACGCGCAGCTCGATGCGCGCGACGCGAGCCCGCACGGCCTCCACCTCGACGGCGGCGTCCGCCACCGCGCGCTGGAAGGCCTCCGGTGCGCTCGCGTCCAGCGGCATGCGCTGCGTTTCCTCGTACTTGTCCACGGCCTCCACGATGCGGCCAACGCGCGCCAAGCACCGCGCCACCATGACCGCGATGCTGGGCACCTTGTACAGCGCCTCGGCGCGCTGGAAGCGATCCAGCGCGGTCTCGAAATCCTGTTGATCGTACGCCTCCGCGCCCGCCACGGCCAGCTCTCGCGCTGCCATGCGCGTGCCCGCTTCGGGCTCCTGCGCTCGCGCGACCTGAGTCGAGAGCGCGACGCACAACCCGAGACCGTAGAACCACGCTCGCCGGCGGCGCTCAAAACCCAAAATCGTGTCCCTTCTTACGCGCGGTGGGGCGCGCTCTAACCTTGGT
>JAEYOT010000496.1 GCA_023411445.1 Pseudomonadota bacterium | reverse complement strand
CGTCACGCCTCACGGGCGGGTTGTCAGCGCGGGTGCCGGCGATCTCGTACCGCGTGTCTGACCACTTCCCCCCGTGGGTCGAGCTCCGCGACGACCACTGGCCGCTCGCACCGCGCAGGAGGCGCTGGTCGATGTTGGCGGCGTCGCGACCGGGTTTCGGCACCAGGCAGCACGAGCTTCACGAGCGCCGACGGCGCACCCGCACGGAGCGCCTCATCGGCGTGCTCCGCAAGATCGTCGATGATGTGACCGAGCAGCAGGAGCAGGGGCGCAAGCGCCGCGAGCGTCTCCGGGTCGCGGTCGAGGCACGCGCGGAGATCGCGCGGCCCCGTTCACGGGCCCGAAAGGGGCACGACTCTCCTCAGAGTCTGTCGAGGCTCCTTACCGGAGACGGTCACAGACTCGGCGCGCCGCCCACGGACGCGTTGGCCGCGGTGCTGTGGTCGACCAGCAGCGCGCGAAGTGCCTCGGGCCGTAGCGGTATGGGATTTGACTATCGCGCCCATCCTGCCGCGAGCAAGAACGACTGCTCCGCGAACCCACTGTTGATTTCTCCATGTAGTTTCTATGAACTATTCCTTTGAGGAAGCGTGACCCGAGGTTATTGATGAGCTTCTCTCCGATGGTCATCAACCTGCGTGCGGGTCGTTGGAAGCCGGCAGCAGCTCGTCGAGTGGAGATCCGCCCTGGGCGCAGTTTGATCATACGAGCGGAACGGCTTGCGCCTGATTCCATGGGCTTGGGACAACGTGTGCATGAGCGACGGCGAAGCCCCGGTTGAATTGCAGCAACGCGTGAACGAATTTCGACGACGAGTGGCGGATACGGCGCCGGACGGGCTGGACTGCGGGAAGTTGGGTGAGCTCGCGCAGAGCATCGCGAACCAGCTCGGTCGCGAGCTGATGCGTGACGTGTTCGAGCGTGCCGATGCAAAGAGTCCGACGGTGACGATCGACGGCGAGCAGTGGGGGAATCAGCGCCGAAAGAAGGGGACGTACGAGACGATGTTCGGCGAGGTCGAGTTGGAGCGGAGCACGTACCAGCGCGCGGGCCGCGGTCGCGTGGCGGTCCCGCTGGAGCTTCGGCTCGGGATCATCGAGCGGCGCTACACCCCTCGAGTTGCGCGTACGATCGGGCACTCGACCGCCGTGATGACTGCGGAGGACGCGGCGGGCTTCCTGAAGCGAGTTGGCGTGGCGGAGGTCAGCTCGTCGACGGTCCACCGCATCGCGTTGGCGATGGCCGCTCGCCACGAGACGATGAGCGAGCAAGTAGCAGCCGAGGTGCGCGAGGCCGACCCGATCCCGGCGGCCACCGTCGCCATCCAGGTCGCTCTCGACGGCGTGATGGTGGGTCAGGACGGCGAGCACTGTCAGCGGCGTGGGCGCAAGACAGATGAGCCGAGCCCACCGCGCTACGCCACGCGCTACGACTTGGGCCCCATCCTCGGTCCAGCAGCGAGCGACGACGGGACCGGTCGGACATGGCACGAGGCGTCGGTGGGCACCCTGTCGTTTATCGATGAGGAGGGCCATGTGCTGAAGACCACATACCTGGCGCGCATGCCAGAAGGGGGCAAGGCGTCGCTGGTTGACCAGCTGCACGACGAGCTCTTCGCCGTGCTCGACGAGCGCCCCGACGTGACCGTGTGCTTCGCGAGCGACGGCGCGAAGTACCATTGGAAGGTTCTGGCGGGCATGGCCGCGCAGCTGCCGAAAGAGGCCACGGGCGACGTCTACTTCCTCGTCGACTTCTTCCACGTCGCCGGCTACCTAAGCCAAGCCGCCAACGCCATCGAGGGTGACGACACGCCCGAGGCGAAATTGATGGCGTCCAATTGGCGTGAGATCGTGAGGGAGTTCGGCGACGGCGCCGAGCGCGTCCTCAAGTCGATGCGCTACCACCGCGGCAAGGTGAGGGGAGAGGCGCGACGCAAGAGGGTCCAAGAGGCGATCAACTACCTGGCTGAACAGGCGCGCAACGAACGCACCGGATACGCCGAAGCGCGCCGGAACAACCTGCCAATAGGCACCGGGATCACCGAGGCCGCAGCCAAGACACTCGTGGGCGTGCGCATGAAGCGTGCTGGCGCGCGTTACTCCCAGCATGGCGGTCAGACCATTATGCTCTTCCGCTCAGCCGTGCTGTCGGGGCGCTTTGACGCGCTAAGCAACTGCCTCGAAGACTCCTACACCAAGCCGGTGGAGGAAGCGGCGTAGCGGGCGTGGCGCGGCCGAACCGGGCTCTGGTGGGGCGTCGTCGAACCTGCCCAGGGTGGATATACACTCGAGCGCAAGCAGATCCTCGGGGCCAAGGTCGTAGGCTCGCTTGCCGTTCTTATGACCGGTCGATGCATAGGAGAAGGCAATGGTCTGACCATCCCCGACGAGACCCCAGAGCGTGCCCAGCCGCGTTTCTTGGGGCTCGCCCTTCTCCTTGTGATGAACGGGCATTCCCGTGCCATCGAGCTGCATCACGGTCGAGCTGAGCACCTCGTCGAGTAGCGCCCGCCACACCGGAGCCAGCAAGTCGGCTGCCCACAACACCTGGTCCGAAAGCGAAGAGCTCGCCATCGAGAACCCCATGCGCTCGAGCCATTGGCCGATGCGATGCAGGCTCATCCCGTCGCGGTACTTCTTGACGACGATCTCCGCGATCAACGCCGAGCCGTAGACGCCGCCGGGGACGACCTTGTCGCCGAGGGGGCCGCGCACGACCGCACAGTCGCCCTGACGGCAAGCGAAGACCTCGCGGATGTCTCGGCGCACGAAGAGGTGCCCTGGCTGGTAGTCGAGCACCTCGTGCACTTCGGGCTCGAGCGCCGTCATCGGCGCTTCGCAGTGAGGGCAGTCTCGCTCACTCTCGGGTACCGGCAGGGGATTGTCGACGCGCGGCAGCGAAGGGGGCAGCTCGCGTCGCGCGGGCCGCGACGGCGGCTTGCGCGGCTCCTTCGCCAGTCGCTCGAGGTCCTCGTCGAGGTCGCCGACCTCCGTGAGCGTGTCGTCGCGGCTGTCCTCGGCCTCCTCAGAAGCCTCGACCTCTGCCAC
>JAEYOT010000488.1 GCA_023411445.1 Pseudomonadota bacterium | reverse complement strand
AAGCTGGCGTAGGTGTCGTCACCTTCGGTGAACTTCGTGCCTCCGCCGTGCTTCACGCCTCCGCCCACCTCGTCCAGCGGCTTGAGCAGCAGCAAGCTCTGCTCCGGCTCCGCAAGATCCATCAGCTGTAGCTGCAGCACGCGCTTGAGCGATACCGCCGAGCCCGTCGCGCAGTTGCCGACGAGCGAGAGCCAGCGCGGCGCCTCCTTGTCGGCGTCGAGCTGAGTGTCGTAGTGGCAGGGGTAGCAGCGCCCGCGCCAAGCGTAGATGTCATCGTAGAAGGCTTGCTCCAGCTCCGCGTCGCTGCAGCCGCGCTCGTCCGGGCCGGTCGGGAGCGTGGGGGTGTCCGCCGTGCCGTCGCCGCAGCGGGGGCCCTCGGAGCGCTTGCCGCAGGTGACGCCCGCGCAGGCGCCGGGGCAGGCGGCGTTGGCTTCGATCCACTCGAGGAAGCCGTCGTGCTCGGCCTGAATGACCTCGTCCGTGATCAGCTCGCTGTCGGGCGAGGCACGCAGGATCCAGCCGAGCACCTTGCTCTCTTCGGGGCGGCGCTCGTCGACGAGGCCTTGCTCGACCAAGCACGCCCAGGTTTGACACGGCGTTTCGCGCGCGAACGCGGACAGATCCACCCCCGAGAGGTGGCACTGATTGCAGGTGGTGACGCGATCCTCGGCCAGCAGGGGCTCGATGCGCTGCTCGAAGGTGGCGCTGGGCTTCAGCTCGCAGGCGTCCTCACCCTGCTTCATCGGTGGCTCGTCGTGGTCTCCGCAGGAAGCAAGCGCTGCGGCGGCCAGCGAGGCGAGGGCGAGCAAATAAGCGGCAAAGCGGGGGCGTTCGGACGTGGCGGAGCTCAAAGCGCGCACAGCTTACGGCTCGACTCGACCTCGGTCGAGCCAAGCGGCGGGGGTGCGACAATCTGTCCGCGGCTACTGACAGCTCCCGAGGCGCACCGTGGGTTGGTCGTTCGGGTGCTCCACTTTGAGCGGTAGCGGACGCGCGCCCACCTTCACGGGCTTGTCCAGCGCCAGCTTCTCAGGCGCCACGCCGGTGAGCCGGGAGGTCAGCTCTTGCCAGCTCATGCCGCTCACGGCGTAGGCTGTCACGCAGCGGGGCGCGCTCTCACCCGGAGCGAAATCGAAGACGTATTTCTCGGCGCCGAGCTCAGCCGTGAGCCGAGCGGTGCCATCGGCTCGGGTCAGCTTGAAGCGGCGCTCGCCGTAGTATTCCTCGAGCGCGACCAGGCTCATCTCGGTGAGCTGCGGGCCCGTACAGCGGATCTCACGCTGGAGCTCGCGCGGCTTGTAAGCTTGTCCCTTGGGGCAGCTGGGGTCGCCGGTCTTGGCGAGCTGGGCGAGCTCGTCCTTGCTGGGCGCGGCGCGCTTCTTCCGCTCGGCGCGTCGCGCCAACAGATCTCGTTGCGCGCTGAGCTCGTTCTTTGCCTTGAGCAGCTGCTCGCGTTCCTGGCCTAGCTGCGCCTTCTCGCAGGCCGCGTACGCCTCTTCCACTGCTCCCAGCGACTCCTCCACGCTGCTCTTGGACTTACCATCCACTTTTGCCACGGTGCCCTGCGCTGCCTTCATGCGTTCGTGGCAAAGATTCGCCTCCTCGTTGCAGGCCGCAGTGAGGAGCAGCAGGGCGAAGGCGCAGCGCATGGACCGCACCCTACCAAAGACCTGCTATCGTGCCGAGGCATGGGACGTCGCGAGCCGCCGCGCACGCTCTTGCTGCTCTGGATGCTGTGCTGCGTCGGCTGCACCAAGCTGGGGCCCATCCCGGCCATGTCGGGCTTGCCGATCCAGCCGATCGAGCGGCCTGGTGTGGAGGTTCAGGCCGGCGTGGTGCCGGGCTACTACTTGAGCTCGTCCGTGCAAGAGGAGCCGGAGCCTGCGGGCATCGCGCAGCTCGCCCTCGTGCTGGAGCCAGATGAGCTGCTCCACGTGCCCGGCGTGTTTGCGGGCGCGCGCTACGCGGGCGAGAACAGCGCCGGCGCCGCGCTGGAGCCGCTGATCGGCTACCGCACGTACGTGGACGAGGAGCGGCGCTTCAGCTTGGCCGCGCTCGGCTTCTTCGCTTACGCCACGGCGGACGAGCGCGCCGCGTCGTTCAGCGCGCTGCGGGGCGGAGCCGAGCTGGGGGTGGACGCGCGCCTCACGCCCGCGAGTCGTGTGGTCGAGCTTCACGTCAACGGCGGCGCCACGCTGACGGCGCTCGATGCCGACGGTGACTATTGCCTGGATGGGCAAGGCCGCTACGGAGTGGATTGTGAGGACGCGCCGGCCGATCGCCGCCGCGTCGCGGGCTCCGTCGAGGGCCTTTATCCGAGCGCTCACGTCGGCGTCTCGGTGGACTTCGCGCGCCATTGGCAGAGCTTCTTTCACGGCGCGCGGCTGGCGCTGGACGTTGCCGGCGGCACCATGCCGGTGGTGGTGGGGGGTGAGCAGCAGAGCGCCCAACCATACAGCACGGTCGGCCTTTCGCTCACGCTGGGCTTCGGCGCGCGCGAAGGCGCGACGCCACCGTGACTCAGCTGACGCGCAAAATCTCGTAGACGCGCGCTGGCTCGCCGGGCCGGCCAGCTAGCTCGGCTTCTTCGCCTTCGGTCAGCCCCAACAGCGCGCGACCCAGCGGGCTCTGCGTGGTCAAGGTCTGGATCTCGATCCCCGCCTGCTCAATCCGCTCGCCGCCGGCCGCCGGCACCAGGAAATAGAGCTGGCGGCGCTCGTCGTGCTGCAGCTCCACCAGCGCAGACATGGCGATGCGCGCGCCGGGTGCGAAGTCGAGCAGCTCCATCTTGCTGACGCGCAGCTTGGCGTCTTCCATCTCCACCACGCGCCCGGAGATGCCGCGGGCCACGTAGGAGGCCTCGGTCGCGCGCATGTCCTTGTCGCCTTCGGCGCGGTTCTCTTCGTGCGTGGCGCCCTCGGCGGCGTCCTTGGCGCGCTTGTGCGCTCGCTGCAGCTCACCCTCCAAGCGCTCCTTGAACGCGGCGAGCAGGGCTCTCTTGTCGATCTCCGTCATGCCTTCGCCTTGACCACCTTCAATACAGGTCCGAGCAGCTCACGCAAGTCTTCGATGAGCTCGCCGTGCGCTAGCTGCAATGTCACCGATATTACTGCCACGCCGAGCGGTTCCGTGCCCAGCGCTACGGGCAGCAGGAATAGCGTTCGTGCCTGCTGTACGTAAGGGTGCTCCGGCAGGCGCCAGAGCGGCAGCTGCTGCCGCAGCGGCGGCCCTTGCCCGGGCGCGAAGCCGAGGCAAATAGAGCCGCTCTGCTCGTCGCCCGCGCCGTCGTTCAGCGCCGCTACCACGCAGGCGTCGACACCGAGCGCCGGCAGTCGCTCCGCGAGCACGCGCGAGACCGCCGGCGCGCCTTCGAACATGCGCTCGTGCACCAGCCGCCCTAGCTCACGGAAGCGACCCGACGCGGCGCGCGCGCCGCTGATGGCCGCTTGCACCAGCATGCCGCTGGCGACCAGCTGAGCGTCGCTGATGGCGTCCTCCAAGATGTCGCGCTCCTTGCCCTGCCCGCTCGAGCAGGACAGCGCCTGTCGTCGCAAAGTAGCGAGCACGTGCGGCGCGGCGGTCAAGTCGCTGCCCGCTTGTTCCAGCTTCTGCAGCAGCCGTTGGCAGCGTCGGCTGAGCGCGCCCGGCGTGCCTTCCCGTACTTCTTCCACCAGCGCACCGAGCAGCGTGCTCTCCCAATCGGGCCCGGCGGAGCCGAAGCCGCCCTGCGCGGCGCGCGCCAGCTCTGCGACGATCAGCTGGCGTCTCTGGATCAGGGCGAGCTCTAGGCTGGTCGGGTTGGTGGGCGTGCTGGCGCGCTCGAGCGACGCTCGCTCCAGCGCGCTGCAGCCGCAGGAGCGCCGCAGCTTCAACTCGACCGGCAGCACGCGCTCCCCAGGCTGCGTCGCGCCGCTCGCGAGCAGGACCAGCTGCTTCAATGCCTCCCTGCCGAGCTCGCTGCCCGGCTGCCGCACCGTGGTCAGGGGCGGACGCGCCGCGCCAGCGGACGCCACGTCGTCGAAGCCCGTGAGCGCGAGTTGCTCGGGCACGTTGATGCCCCGCCGTCCGAGCTCGTCCAGCGCGCCGAGCGCCATGTAGTCGTTGGCGCAGACCAAGGCGTCGAGCGCCGCCGCGGGGACCCGCCGCTGGTCCAAGATGGTGCGGACCGCCAGCGCCCCGCTCGGCCGCTCGTAGTCTCCTTCGGCGATCCAGCGCGGGTCGGGCGTGACACCATGCGCGGCGAGCTCCTCGCGGTAAGCGGCGAGCCGCACCTCCGCCTCGTCGCTGTGCTCGGGGCCGCGGATGAAGCCCAGGTTGCGCTTGCCGTGCACCTCCAGCAGGTGTCGCACGACTTCACGGATGCCGGTGGCATTGTCGACGCGTGCGCTGACGTGCCCTTCGATCGCTACGCCGGCGCAGCACAGCGGTACACCTCGGAAGCGTTCTAGCCAGGCGCGCAGCCGCTCGGGACCGATCTCGTTGCCGAGCGCGCTGGACAGCACCAGCACGCCCAGCGCCCGCCCCGGCGCGAGCAAGTCGAACGCGAAGTTGTGGACCCGGCGCCGAGGGTCGGCGCTGTCCACCGGCCCGCCCGGGATCACCAGCAGCCGAGCGTCCAGCTCCCGCGCGGCCTTCAACGTTCCCTGGACGACGGAGAGCTCGTGCTCGTCGTCCAGCGAATCTACCAGCAGCGCGTAGCGGGGCGACGCGAGGTCTGGCGGCAGCTGGGAGCTCTGGGTCAAGGCGGTCAACGGAGAGCCGGGTCTTCCCTCGCTGAAGCATCCATCATAACCCGTTCCTGACGCGGCGCGGCTTGGCGTCGTTTCTCGCGGGTTTTTCGCGGTCAGGGCCGGAGCTAGGCGTCCCGAAGCGGGATCGGCTTGCGCTTTTCTGTGCTTCGCGTACTCGTACGCCCGCCCGCTCCCCGCCAGTCGCGGAGGGCGTGGACAGCACCCGAACATTCACCCTGGAGAGATGAGCGTGAGCCAGAAGCCGAAGGTTGCGATCCTGACTGCGGGCGGACTTGCCCCGTGCCTTTCATCAGCTGTCGGTGGGCTGATCGAGCGCTACTCGGAGCTCGCGCCCGAGGTTGAAATCATCGGCTACCTGGGCGGCTACAAAGGCCTGCTCTTGGGGCAGAGCGTGTCGGTCACGCCCGAGGTTCGCGCCAACGCCAAGGTCTTGCACAAGCACGGCGGCAGCCCGATCAAGAACAGCCGCGTGAAG
>JAEYOT010000415.1 GCA_023411445.1 Pseudomonadota bacterium | reverse complement strand
CCAGCGGGACGAGGCGTGCCGGGGCGGGGGACGCCCAAGGCCGGCGGCGCAGGCAAGACTGGGATTGGCGGCGCCCCAGCCGCGGCCGGCGGCGGAATCACCTCGGCTGGCGAGCGGCCCTCCGCGCTGGCCGTGGCGGCCAGCGCTTGGAGCTCCAGGCTGGTGGCAGCGTCCAGGTTGCCGACCCAGGTCGGCTCGTCGTCGGGAAACTCGCGCTTTTGCGGCGCATGCAAGATGGGGCCGTCCGACGGGGGTGGCACGGAGCCTTTCTGTGGCGGCCTCGTGCTGGCGCTCTTGGGCGGCACGATCGAGTCGTCCGACAAGAGGGAGTCGAGCAAGGCATCCGCTTCGAAGTCCAGATCTTCGCCTAGCTCCTTGCCGATGCTGCCGGCGGTGCCCGAGCGGCCTGCGCCGCGTCGCTTCTCGCCGTCGTCGGTCCCGCTCATCGCACTCCCATTCCGAGTTGCTCCCGCAGATCCAAGTACGTGGGTGAAAGCACGAAGCCGAGCAAACGCTCCGCTCGCGCGCGCTCCTCGCGCGACTCGCCGATGGGCGTCCGCGTTCGCCCCCCGAGCACCCACGAGACGTCGCCGGCGGCGATCGCGGCCATGCGATCGAGGCTGGAGGTAGCCGCGCGCACCCAGCCCCGCAAGTCCGGCGACTCCGCCGCGACGGCGCGAGCCAGCTCCGGCAGGAGCTTGCGCACGCGCCGCGGTACCTCTTTGTTCAGCTGGCGTTGGAACTCGCCCAACATGGCGAAGGGCGGGGCGGGCAACGTCACCTCGCCCAAGCTGCACGCGGCGACGATCAGCGCCGCCACGTCGTCGCTCTCGCGGTGCCCGAGCACCGTCGTGCCGCGCCGGAGCGCGTACAGCTCGCGTGCGACGGCCTGGCGGTGGATGGGCGACAGCGGCGCGGTGACACCGCTGCCGATGACCACGGCGGGGGTATCGAGCGCCAGCGCTCGCACCGCGCCCGGATCGTTGCCGCCCACGTACAGCTCGAACTCGCCCACGCCGAGCGCGCCGGCCCAGGCGGCGATCTCGTTGCGGACTGGTAGGCCCGCGCGCGGATCCACGCGCTCCTTCTTGGTGACGCCGAAGGCCTGCAGGTTGGGCCCGAGCGCCTGCGTGACGGTGGTCGCGATCGCGCGCATCAGCTCCGGGATAGCGCCGCGATCGTCTGGATCGGCGAGGTTGGGTAGCGCTCCGTCGTTGATGACGATCTTGGGCACGCTGGCGACGCGTCGATCGAGCGCCTGCAGCTCCTTGTCGATCTCGGCGCTGCCGCGCCCGATGGCCGAGAGCGCGCCCAGCGTGGCCTGTCGCTGCGGCATGTTGCCCAAGAAGTGCGCCACCTTCGCTAGCCACAGCACGCGCTCGGCGTCGAGCGGATCATCCGTCAGCCGCTGCACCAGCGTGACCTGCGCGCGCGCGAGCAGTGGCCGCGCCATCGACTCCGGCAGCGCACCGCTCAACACCAAATCGATCGCTTCGCCGTCGTCCGGCGCTTCGGACAAGAGCTTCTCCACGGCGCGCTGCGCGCGCTCCGGGCGCTGTAGCTTGTCACGATAGATGGCGAGCGCCAGGCGCGCCGCTTGGATGCGCCCGTCACGAGTGTCGCGCTCGTTCATCAACAGCTCGAGCACCTCCACGGCTTGCTCGAACGCGCCGGCCTTGGTGGCGACCTTCGCCATGCGCTCGCGCACCGGCAACGTAGACAGCTTGGCCGAATGCAGGGCGGTGAGCACGCCGAGCGCACGCTCCGCGTCGCCCAGCTTGTTCTCGTACAGATCGACGGCCGCGACGCCGCTCATCAGTCGCTGCTGCACCGGTGCTTGCGGGTGCGCGGCCAGCTCCGCCAGGTGGCTGGCGGCTTCGTCGAAGCGGCCGGTCGTGATGAAGATCTCGCCGGACAGGGCGAGCGCGCCAACGTGATCCGGCTCGAGCATCCGCACGTTCTCCAGCGCGGTGAGGGCACCCTCACGATCGCCCTTGCCGCGCAGCACGCGCGCTCGCTCCCAGAACAGCTTGACGATCTCGTCCGGATCTTCCGCCACGCCTAGGCGCCGCGAGATCAGATCCAGGAGGCGATCGTTGTCCTTGCGTTGCCGGACCAGACGAAACAGTCGATCGAAGGCCTCAGCTTGCCGGATGTCGCGCTCGACGGCGCGCGACAGCGCGAACTCGCCGCGTGATGGATCCTCGAGCTCATCGAGCAGGATGCTGGCGGCTTGCGCCCACAGCCGCCCGCCTGCGCTGGAGTCGCTCACGGCGTCGCCCAGCGCGGCGCAAGCTTCCGCCAGCGTGGAGCGGTCGCCAGCGGCCTCGGCGGCAGCGCGCAGCCCCTCCCAGGCGGCCAGATCTTCCGGGTGCTGGTCGACTACCTGCCGGAAGGAGGCGAGCGCGCTCGCCACGTCACCGTAGGCTAGCTGGTTCATGCCCGCCAGCGCGACGGCGAGGGACGTGCTCTCGGAGCCGAGCAGCTCGCCGAGATCCAGCAAGGCGGCGGAGCGCCGGCGAGGATCGCAGCCCGGCGCTGCTAGCTCGAGGTTGGCGAGCCGGATCGCCGGCTCTTGGGACTCGGTTGGCGGCTCGAGCTCCATGCCGGCGAGCCAAGCGACCAGGTCGGAGCCGGCGGCGAGCGCGGCGGCGCTCGGCCCGGTCACGCGAGTGGCGAG
>JAEYOT010000404.1 GCA_023411445.1 Pseudomonadota bacterium | reverse complement strand
GAGCTGGGACGACGTAGTGGGCAAGACTTGTCTGGAAGTTGGCTATCCAGAGTGGCAAGCGGCAGCGCACGACACGGAGATCGAGCGCGTGATCGCCACGAAGCGCAGCGTTCGCGGGGAGGTGCCGTTCCGCGGCGGCGAGGGCGAGCGCATTCACGACTACATCTTCGTGCCTGTGCTCGGCGAGGGTGGGGAGGTGGAGGCCATCGCAGGCACGACGCGCGACGTGACGGAGCTGAAGCAGGCGCAGTTCTTGTTGGCAGGGCAGGCCGCCGTACTCGAGCTGATGGTGAAAGGCGCGCCGCTCAAGGACGTGCTGGAGGCGCTGTGTGACGTCGTCGATCAGCAAGCGACCGGCCGCCGCCGCGCCTGCATCATGCTGGCGGAGGACGGCAGACAGCTGCGCGTTGCAGCCGGGCGGCACATGCCACTCGAGTGGTTGGAGAGCGCGGGGCCGTGGCCGATCGCCGCCATGGCCGGCTCCTGCGGCACGGCAGCGTATCGGCGCGAGGCGGTGCTGGTCAGCGACGTGCAAGCTGATCCGCGCTGGGAGCCGTGGCAGGGACGCGCCAAAAAGCACGGCTTCCGCAGCTGTTGGTCGACGCCTTTCTTCTCTAGCGACGGCCTCGTGCTGGGCACCTTCGATCTCTACTACGACCGCGTCCACCAGCCCACGGCGCTCGAGACGAGCCTGGTCGAGATCATCACCCGCACGGCAGGGGTAGCGGTGGAGCGCCAACGCGCGGAAGAGGAGCTCGACGCACGCACCCAGCGCCAGCGTCTGCTGTGGGAAGCGGCTACGGTGATGCTTACTACCGAAGAGCCGGAGGCGATGCTGCGCGAGTGCGTCAACCTGATCGCTCCGCACCTGGACATCGACGTGTGCCTCAATCACATGGTTACCGACGTGGAGGGAGGCCTGGAGCTACGCTGGTCGCTCGGCCTCGATGAGGCGATGCTTCCGGAGCTAGCGATGCTGGAGCACGGGCACGAGTGCCGGGCTGACATGGAGCGAAGCTACGAGCCGTTCGCTCACGTCTTCATCCAAGAATCCGCGCCTGACGCTTTGCCGCTCCTCAAGCGGCTCGGCCTGCGCAGCTATGTGAGCGTCCCGATGCTGGCTGGGGGGCTGCTCGGTACGTTGGCGTTCGGGAGCCGTAGGCGCGATCAGTTTCGTGCGGACGAGATCGAGTTCATGCGCACCGTGACCAGCTACGTCACGGTGGCGCACGAGCGCCTGCGACTGGTGGAGGAGCTGTGCCACGCCGATCGCAAGAAGGACGACTTTATCGCGCTCCTGGCGCATGAGCTGCGCAATCCGCTCGCGCCCCTGCGCAACGGGCTCCACGTGCTCGGCCTGTCCGCGCCAGACTCACCGGCGGCAGGCCGCGCGCGGGCGATCATGGAGCGCCAGCTCACCCACATGGTGCGGCTGATCGACGATTTGCTGGATATTTCGCGCATCACGCTGAACAAGCTGGAGCTGCGGCGCGAGGACGTGAACCTGGCGGACGTGATCGAGTCTGCCGTGGAGACCGCCCGTCCCGCGGTGGATCGCGCAGAACACGAGCTGGAGGTCATCCTGCCGGAGACGCCTGTCTTGCTGCACGCCGATCTCACTCGGCTCGCGCAGGTGGTGAGCAACTTGCTCACCAACGCGGTGAAGTACACGCCCAAGGGCGGCCGCATCCGGCTCTCCGCGCAGCAGCACGCCGAGCACGTGACGATCAGCGTGGAGGACAACGGCATCGGCCTGGCAGCGAGTAGCCTGCGCACCATCTTCGGGATGTTCTCGCAGGTAGAGCGCGGACTCGAGCGCTCGTCCGGGGGCTTGGGCATTGGGCTGGCGCTGGTCAAGGGCTTGACCGAGATGCATGGCGGCAGCGTGCGCGCCGAGAGCGCTGGCCCTGGCCTTGGCAGTCGCTTCGAGGTTTGCTTGCCCATCGCCGGAGCGGCGTCTGCCGTGCGGTCCGACACCAAGAGCGCGATCCCGCCGCAGGTGCCGCGGCGCCTGCTGGTGGTGGACGATAACCGTGACGCCGCCGAATCGACCGCGACGGTGCTGCGCCTGTCGGGCAACGAGGTCCACACGGCTTACGATGGCCTGGAGGCTGTGCAGCAAGTAGAGGCCCTGAGGCCCGACGTCGTGCTGATGGACATCGGCATGCCGCGCCTCAACGGCTTCGACGCGACGCGGCGCATCCGCAATCACAGCTGGGGCGCCGGCATCGTCATCATCGCCCTCACCGGCTGGGGACAGGACTCCGATCGACGGCAGTCCCGCGCAGCCGGGTTCGATGCCCACCTGGTGAAGCCAGTGGACTTCAATCAGCTCAGCGCCCTGATCAGCGAGCTGTGCGAGGGCAACCGAGCCGCTGCGTCTTGAACCGATTACGCGCCGGCTCGCGAAGCCGGGCTGCTGGTGAAAAGCTCCGGTGATAGGTAGGCCGTGAAGCGGAGGCCGCCGCGCTCTCGTCGGAACGAGGCGTAACTCTGAAGACCGCGTGAGGCGAGCAGTGGTCGTTGCGCGATGGCGTGAATGCTCGCCTCATAGGCCTGGTGAGCCAGCCCGTGCTGCTTCAGCCACGCGCTGACGCGCTCGGCGGTCTGAGCGTCACTGTCCACGTAGTGCGCGATGGGGAGATGTAGCGTCATGGCGTGAGGCCGCTCCGAGCCGCTGACGAAGGACAAACACGACATCAGCGGCTTTCGGTCGAACAGCTCGCGACCGGGCACCATCGCTTCGCAGTAGTCCGTCACGTCCGCCGGGCGGTGATGGGGAGAGAGCTGGAACAACTGATCGAGCGCTGCTCGACTGATGTTCGGGTGGGCCACGTATACTTTGACGCGGGCGCTGGCGCTGTTCGAAAGATCCAGCGAGAAGTAGCCGAGCTGATCCAGACCGGCGCGAGGCATCGCCTGCTCCACGGCGCGTAGGACGGCCTGACCAAAGCCCAAGCGCGTCAGGGCTTCCGCGACCACTGGCCACGCTCGTTCACTACCCTGGCTCAAGGGGTTCAGGTACAGCTTAAAAGCTGAGCGCCCCTCCGCAGAGAGCGAGACAGCGTGCCAAATGGAGAAGCCGCCCGCCGCTGGTTGGCTCAAGAATAGGTCACTTACCTCGCTGAAGCGCCGCAAGTCCACGGTTGGGCAGCTCGCCAGGCGTTGATTGAGCGCGAGGCCTGCCGCCTCGTTCGCCTCAGGACCAGGGGGAACGCCTTGGGCCTCCAGCAATAGCCGCAGCTCCGTGCCTGCACCCTCAAAGGCGACCGAGTACTCGAAGGGAGAGTGGTCGTCGCCGATCAGTGAACGGTACGGCGCAGCCGAAGGCACTGGCTCCTGACCCCAACCGCTCATCAGCAGGTTCACCAGCATGTCGTAGTTGGTGGACCAACCGAGCGCGGTCGCCAGAGTGGACAAGCCTCGTCGGCACTCATCTTGGTAGCTCGCTGGTCGGGGGACCTGCGAGCCGATTTTGAACGATGCTGATGCCTGATCTTGCAGCTCAGCTGTGCGTGAAAGTGATGACTTACTCACGTCTCTCCAAGTTGCTTCAACAAGGTAATTCGAGCAAGCAGCTACTGCTTGGTGCCAACGACCGCCGTGCGACACACATAAGGGCAGGTTGGATCCAAATATCCAATCGCTGCGATCTCACCGGCGTCACGTTCCCGAAATCTGCGCGACAATGGCCTACATCGGAACACCCGCTCGGGTGATGTAACTGCGCGGAGCGCGCGTTATCGGCGAATCTGCCGGCGCTGCTCGTTGCGTCCGGCCTTATGCGTTTGCGCGCGACCGTCCCGCTCGCTTCATCAGGCGTCTCGACGCGCCTGTCGTTTCAACACTTGGCATGGTCTTCTTTACGCGCTTTTCTCGGCGAATCATCTGCGCTCCAGCGATACTGCACGTGCTCCAAACGTTGGCTCGATGAAGGGAGCGAAATTGAGTATGGTCGGTGCGTGGCAACACTGGCCGACGTGCTCGCTGCCAACGCGGCTCGTGCCGCCGCGTTTCGTGGCGCTCCCTTCTTTCAGCTCCTGACCGAGTCCGCACTGCAGGACGAGGGCAAGCGTCGCGTCTTGCTGGCTTGTGTTCAGCGCTTCTCCACCAACTTTCAGCGCTTGATGTTCTTACGGCAGGGCCTCTGCATCGAGCCAACGTTTCAAGAAGTTTTCGCCAAGCACTTTGCTGAAGAGGTAGGGCACGACGCGCTCTTGGCCAGCGGCTCTGGCGTACCGCCTATTCGCGACACGTTGTTCGAAGCCATTCTCGCCTGGTTCAACTACCAGATGATCGTGCAAGGGAACGCCGAGCGAACCGTGCTCATGCACTTGGTGCTCGAGGAAGCTGGCGATTACTTCCACGGCGTCGCGGCTGGCAGGCTGAAGCCCTACGTGGCCTCGCCGTACTTCGATACCCACGCGGAGCTAGACGCCGGTCACGCGAGCTTGGGTGCCCAGCTGCTCGAGGGCGAGAGCAGTCGGACCTATGAGCGCCTGCTCCAGGTCCTGGCTGAGGGATGGGACATGATGGGGGCCGCGGTGGAGCGGACGCGTCAGTTGATGGAGGCATCGGCCTCCCCGAGTGCGTGAGGAGGGGGACTTGAACGAGTTGCGATTGTGGGGCACCAGAAGATAGCCCCACAACGGTGACCGGGGTATAGTGCCTCACCTATGCCCGTATCCCCGTCCCAGTCGCGCAATATGGTGCTGCGACGCATTGGCCGAACCTTGGTCATGGTGCAAAGCGGGAGTGCACCGTCCGACGCCGAATGGAACGAATTTCTCCGCGTCGTCGAGCGTGACCCAGCTGGGCTCCGCCTGTTCGTGATGACGGATGGAGGAGCTCCCAACGCGGATCAGCGCAAGCGGCTGCAGACTGCGCTGCAGGGCGCGTTGCCCCTCGTTGCGGCGGTGTCGGACAACATCAAGGTCCGGTTCGTCGCTGCGACCATCGCGTTGTTCCACAGCACGCACGGCTCGTTCACCAAGGACGAGAAGCAGAAGGCCTACGATCACTTGCGGCTAGACAAAAAGGAGCGGCAAGACATCGAGGCCGCTCTGCCCGAGCTGTGCGCGATGGTTGCCTCCAACAAGCCCAAGTCGTGACCACCAGCGGTGTTTCGGACGTCTCCGACACGGCGCGCTGGGTCGCGACTTATCGCGCGCGAGAGTCGGCGCGACCGGACGCGCTGTTCCGAGATCCATATGCTGAGCGCCTAGCGGGCGCGCGAGGAGCGGAGCTCACCCGGCTTACGCCGCGCCAGGTGCGTGGAGGTTGGCCGCTCGTCGTGCGCACCAAGCTGATCGACGACCTGCTGCTGCAGGCCGTGCGGCAGGATGGGGTGGACTGCGTGGTCAACCTCGGCGCTGGGCTGGACGCGCGGCCCTACCGTTTAGAGCTGCCCGCCAGCTTGACCTGGCTCGAGGTCGACTTTCCAGGGATCCTCGAAGAGAAGGCGCGCGCACTATCGGGCGAGCTGCCGCGCTGCCAGCTCCAGAGAATCCCGCTGGATTTGCAGCAGGAGGGCGCGCGTCGGGAGATTTTCGCGGGCCTTGGCGCGTATCAGAACGTCCTGGTGCTGAGCGAAGGGTTCGCCGTGTACCTCGAGGACGGCGAGGTCGCGTCGCTAGGTCGGGATCTGCTGGCGCAGCCCCGCGTGCGTTACTGGCTCGTGGACTTCTTCTCTCCGCGCGTGCTCGAGATGATGAAGCGCGGGGTGGGGACGAGCATGGAGAGCGCCCCTTTCAAGTTTGCCCCTGCCAACGGCGTGGCTTTCTTCGAGGCCCTCGGCTGGCGTACGCTGGAGGTACGCTCCATCTTTGGTGAGGCGAGCCGGCTCGGCAGAGCGCCCTGGCTCGTGCGCTTGGCGCACCTGCTGCCCGAGCCGGACATTCGCCGGCTCGGCTCAACCAACTGGGCAGCGGCGGTGCGCTTCACGCGCGCGTGAGGTGAGGGC
>JAEYOT010000301.1 GCA_023411445.1 Pseudomonadota bacterium | reverse complement strand
CGCGCCGGTGTCCAGCAGGCTGCGGAAGAGCTGGGCGGCGTCCGAGTTCTTGCAGAACAGCTCCACGCCGTCTTCGCCGGTGTAGCCGGTGCGCGCCACCGTGACCTTCACGCCGGCCAGCTCCGCGTCGGCGAAGCGGAAGCTCTTGAGGCCAGCCACGTCGATGCTGACGCCGCACAGCTGGAGGAGCTCCAGGGCGCGCGGGCCTTGCACCGCGATCAGCGACGTTTCGTCGCTGAGATCGCGGTACTGGGCCTTGCCGGCCAGCGCTTGCGCGAAATGCGCGGAGATCTTCGGGCGGTTGCCGGCGTTGCAGACGATGAGCACGTCGTTTTCCGAGCGACGGTAGACGATCAAGTCGTCCAGGATGGTGCCGGCCTCGTTGCAGCAGCAGGTGTAGACGGCTTGTCCGTCCGCGGCCTTCGACAGATCGTTGGTGATGAGCGCGTCCACGGCGGCCAGCGCGCCAGGGCCTGTCACGCTCAGCTCACCCATGTGGCTGACATCGAACAACCCGACGCGCTCGCGCACGGCCTGGTGCTCCGCGGCGATGCCCTTGTATTGGATGGGCATTTCCCAGCCAGCGAACGGGACCAGCTTGGCCCCGAGTTGAACGTGCTCGGCGTAGAGAGGGGTGCGAGAGAGCGATGCGTCGGCCAAGGAGGGCCGAGTAGCGCGGCCCCCAGCGAAGCACAAGGGGCCAGAGGCCCAGCGCGGAAAGGGCCGACGGGCCGTCCGTGCAGGGGCGCGTGCGCCCCGAAAAAATGTCGTAATTTCGGGCGATAGCCTGCGGCATGCTAGCGTTCAGCCGTGGCGCGCGGGCGAGTCCTGATCATCGAGCACGAGGAGTGGGAGGCCACCCTGCTGAGCCGCTTCCTGAGCCAAGCGGGCTTCGAGGTGCACGTGGTGGGGGAGGCGCGCGCGGGCTTCGACAAGGTGCGAGAGCTGCAGCCGGACTGCATCCTGTGCAACGTCAACCTGCCGGACATCGACGGCTTCTGGGTCGCGCGCCGCGTGCGGACCGAGCCGACGCGCGTCGCCACGACGCCCTTTCTGTTTCTGACCGACGCGGACGATCAAGAGTCTCGCCTGCAGGGGCTGAACGTGGGCGCGGACCTGTACTTGACCAAGCCCTTCCGCAACGAGGAAGTGGTGGCGCAGGTCGGAGCCATGATCGACATGGCCAATCGGCTGCGGCAGCAACGCGAGTCCTTCTCCTCCGAGGGACCGCAGTCCTCGGCGACCGGCGCGGCCTTCAGCGGTGACGTCGCGCAGATGTCGGTCGCTACCGTGCTCACGCTGCTGGAGCTCGAGCGTCGCAGCGGTCGCTTGAAGGTGCGCGGCGAAGGTAACCACGTGGCGCTGCTCGAGCTGTCCGACGGCAAGTTCGCTTCCGGCACGATCGACGACAAGCCTTGGAACTCGACCGAGCTGTTGCGCGAGGTGCTGCGCTGGAAGCGCGGCAGCTTCAGCTTCCGTGGCGCTCAGCAAGGCGCCGCGTCGGACTCGGGTGAGCAGCAGAAGATCGGTGGGCTCTTGCTGGAGGCAATGCGCCTCGAAGACGAATCGCGGCGCTGAAGCTCGCGCGCTTACTCGAGCTTCTTCAGATCCAGCGGTCGCCCGTCGGGGCCGAGGCCGGCGGCGCGCCAGCGCTCCGCATCGCTCAAGCCGGGGGGCGGCGGGGGAGGTGGAGTCACATCCTTGATCACCAGCCGCGTTCTCGGACCATCCGGCAGCACCTCGAGCGTGTAGTACCGACTCGGGTCGCCGCCGGTGATGCGGGCCTTGGGGAACACGGTGCGCGTCGCGGCGATCTCCACGTGCGACACGCTGACGTGTTGCCGCACGTAGTTGGCCAAGGCTTCGGGCGAGACGCGACCGCTCACGTACGCGCGGTCCTTCAGCTGCGTCTCCAGCACCATGTCGCGCGGCAGCGGGAAGCCGTACACCTCGCGCGTGCTGGGCGCGAGCTCCCCCTCCGCGAGGTGATCGGCGGGGAGCTGCGCGGGTGCGGCGCTGGCGCTCGGCGCGGGCGCTCCCTGCTGCTCACTGCGGCAGGCCAGCGCGAGCGACGCGATCAGCAACCCGGCGCCTAGCTTCACGGCTCGGATTATTCGACGATCGCCGCCCAGGAGTCCACGTAGTTCATGACCGGCGGGGACGCCAGATCCACGGCCACGGCGTTGACGCTGCCTTGCGAGAGGGCCGTGACCCCGCTTGCGGTGCTCGACGAGGCCTTGTCGCCGGTGGGAATGATCAGCTGGTAGCGACCGGGCGTGACCGCGCCGCGCGCCTGCGTCTGCACGCCGTAGCTGAAGAAGTCGTCGTCGTTGCTGGTGGCAGGGCTGTCGCAGGTGGGCTGCTGACCTACGCTGACGCCGGACAGGTAAGCTTGCGCGTCGCTGCCCAGCAGCGTGGTGGCGTCCACGTAGCCGCCGGTGCTCAACAGGGCCGTGAGGCTGGGCGCCGCCCTGCCGCCTTTGCCAGCGGTGGGCGTCTCGATCGGGGTCAAGTAGTGCATGCCCCAGACCTTGCCGGAGCCGGAGCTGCACGCCGAGGCGTTGTCGCCCGGGCCCACCGTGGTGAAGTACAGATCGCCGCTGAACAGCGCCATCTCGCCGATCACGCGATCGCCGGACAGCGCGCCCTTCAGGGCGAGGTGCCAGTTCACGCGCGGGTACAGCTTGGTGCCGCTCTCGAACGGCTTCTCCGTGAGCGACCACACGTAGTTCGCGAGGCCCGGCGCGGCGCCGATCGCCTCCTGCTCGCCCGTGGAGAGGGCGATCGTGAGGTTACCTAGCTCGTCCACCGAGATGATCGGCGAACCGACGATCGGCTGCCCGTCGGCCCAGTTGTGGCTGAAGCCGGCGGCGCTCGGGAAGGCGTCGAAGAACAGCTCCATGGTCCACTCTGCGGGATCGCCGCCGGCGGCAGCGTCCGAGGCGAAGTTGATGCGCCAGAGCGAGCCGTCTTGATCGCCGATGAACACGCGATCGGCGACCGAGCCCACGTCGGCCGGGAACGCCACGGGCTGCCCGGTGATGGGCGAGTCCAGCGGCGCGACCGTGACGACCGAGCTGTTCAGGCC